>NZ_AUTH01000012.1:0-10261 GCF_000497975.1 Pseudoalteromonas sp. TB41
TGTAGTGGTCAATAAAATTTGGCCACAGCTTTAGAATCTTGGTATCTAACCTCAGATTCATTTGGCGCTAAACCGGCATTATAATGATGTGGCCTAACGTTGTTGTAATACCCGTTGATATAATCACTCACACTATATTTAGCATCTTTAAAGTTTTCGTATCCAACCTTTGGCATCCACTCCGTTTTAAAGCTTCTAAAAAATCGCTCCATTGGCGCATTATCCCAACAATTTCCGCGCCTGCTCATACTTTGTGTAATTTTATAGCGCCATAAACGTTGACGATATTTTAAACTTGTATAATGACTACCTTGGTCTGAATGAAACATCAGTCCACTTGGCTTACCTCTGCTTTCATACGCGAGTTCAAGCGCTTTTAGCGTTAAGTTAGTATCTGGCGACAACGACATTGCCCAACCAACGACTTTACGTGCAAACAAATCAACAACGACCGCTAAATAGGCCCAGCGATTGCCTGTCCAAATATACGTCACATCACCGCACCACACGGTATCTGGCTCAACAACATCAAATTGTCTATCAAGCAGATTTGGAATTTCAAGGTGCTCATTACCACCGCGTTTATATGAATGTTGAGGTACTTGGCAGCTTTCAAGCTTTAATTTAACCATTAGCTTAGCAGCACGATAACGACTCAATTCAAAATCATTGTTCGTTGCTATTGCCGCGATTGTCCGCGCCCCAGCTGAGCCGCCGCTCATTGCATGTATGGCTTTAACTTCAGCTTCTAGCCTTATTTGCTCTGGCGTCGGCGTTGTATCCCGTATAGCCCAATATTTATAGCTGCTACGATGCACATTGAATACGTTACACAGCACGCTAATTGGGTAACGCTCTCGTTGATTTAGTTTCTCAATTAACGAGAATTGTTCAGGGAGTCGGACATCAAGAGAGCGGTAGCCTTTTTTAATATATCCTTTTCTAATTTAATGCGTTGGATTTGCTTTTTAAGTTCGCGGATTTCAATTTGTTCGGGCGTCATTGGTGAAGCAGATGGTGTCTGGCCACTCCGCTCTTGCTTTAATTGAGTAACCCACTTACTGACGGTTGATTTACCCACCCCCATCGCTTTGGCTGCTTCTTCTTGAGTATAACTTTGGTCAACTACAAGCTGAGCTGTTTCTAATTTGATTGCCGCAGAATACGTTGCGCGTTTTAATTTCGTCATTTTTTCACCCAAATTTGTATGCTTATTAGCATAACATTTCTTTCTTAATGGGTGGCCAAAATCACTGTACCACTACAATAGTGAATTTTCAAAATTTATTAAAAAAAGTCTTGATGAAGTTGTTCAATTCAGGAAACAAATTTCATCAAACAGAAATCGTTTTTTAAAAGAAAGGGAATCACAATATCAAAATAAGTTAGAAAGCATTCAATCGGAAGTTGCAGCTTTAGAAACGGAAAGATCTAAGTTTTATAAAATGTTAGATGAACTATCTGCATTCGATGCGTTAAAGAATGCTTATAACAACTTAGTTGAAGAGAAGGCTAACTTATCAGGACAGCTTTCTTATGTTGAGCAACTTGACTATATAGAAAATGCTATTGCAACTAAAAAGTCCTCTGTTAGTAAAACAGTAGCTGAAATCGTTAAAAATAAAGATAAGCTTGAGTGTGTTGTTGAAGGCATAAAAGAAGTTTTTTTAGATTTAGTTGACGGTTCAGTTGATACTGATAGTTCAGATACTAATCCTTACTTTAATATTGAAGCTAAAGCTAAGCAAAATAGTCCTCTTAAATTAACAATTGAAGTACCTAGGGGTGGGTCTTTAGGTAAAGGAAGATTCAAAATTCTAGCATTTGATATGACGGTATTTATATCCTCGTTATACAGGAATAAAAATTTACCCTCTTTCTTAATTCATGATGGGGTGTTTCATGCAATAGCTCACAAAACCAGAATTAAGTACCTCAATTACATAAATAGAAGGTTAAGCACTATCAAAGGCGCTCAATATATAGTAACTGTTAATGAAGACGAAATACTCTTTCCTGACAGTGAAGGTGTAAACGTTGAACTTGATTTTGACTTGAATGAAAGGACATTGATTACATTAGAAGATAACCCTCAATCTATGTTTCTGGGTAGGGATTTCGGTTAGTTATGGCTATAGAGCAAGGCATCTGGAAAATAGGCGATAAACCAACAAGATTAAAAACTGTAACCTTGGAAAGCGAACAACAATTGGAGGAACTCATAGTTGCAGACATTTCTATTTTAAATCCAAATTGGTTGCTTATTGGTCGTCAAGTGCGAACTGATTTTGATAAATACATTGATTTACTTGCTATAGATGCAAGCGGAAGTGTCATTATCATTGAGTTAAAGCGCGATAAAACACCAAGAGATGTCGTAGCTCAAGCACTAGATTACGCATCTTGGGTGGTCGAAATTGACGACAGTAAATTAGTTGATATTTATCATGATTACAGTACGAAATTCGCAATATCGGAACAAAGTTTGGATAGGGCGTTTGAGTCAAAATTCGGTGTTCCTTTCAACGATGTAAACTATGACGGCTCGCACCAAATGATAATTGTAGCTGCTGCATTGGATGCAAGTTCAGAACGGATCATCAACTATTTAAATGACAAAGCTAAGATACCTGTTAATGCTGTGTTTTTTACAGTATTTGAGGATGGTACAAATCAGTATTTAAGCCGAGCTTGGATGATAGCACCTGAAGAAACCCAAGATCGCGTTATTTCAAAATCAACAAAAGAGCCGTGGAACGGTGAGTTTTATGTTTCTTTTGGGCATGGTAAAGAGCGCCATTGGAATGATGCATTAAAATATGGATTTGTTTCCGAGGCCGTTGGTATTCAAATACATTAAACATGTTAGATATTGGTGATCGTGTATGGGTAAAAATTCCTAAAACGGGCTTTGTAGCTGTTGGAAAAGTCGCTGGTGAAATATCAAGAGCAGAAAACTACCGAATGGATTAAAGCAGTGCCGTTGGCTCAAGCATTTAATGAAACAGGATTGTTTGGAAATCAGAATTCAGTCTGCAAACCACAAACACCAAAGTGGTCACATACTGTTGAAAGAGTAAAAACGCATTTCAATCTTTAGAATTAATATTTTAAAAGTAAATATGAGTACTTTTTAAAACAATCTCAAATTATGAGTCCCTAGGGGACTCAATCTCCAGTGAGTCCCAAATCTCAATTTATAGTCCGTTTGTCAATGATTACGCCCACTTTAATTTAAATTACGCAATTTAACATAACGTAATTTATGGGCTATCGCTTTTACGCAAATGCGTCCTCAGTTGGTGCATTCGCTAGTCCTGCAACTAGTGTTAGCGCTACACATGCTGCACTAATCTTTTTTACAATATCAGACCAGATTTTACCTTCTTCCTTCGATTTTGATTTTTCGATAGCAAGTTTAAGTAATGCTTCTTTTTGATCCATACCAATGGTGTTAGCCATAAAAATACATTGATTCGCTGTTAAATGACGTGTGCCTTTTTTAATCTGCGACATATTCCCAGAATTAAATTCTGAAAAATCAGCTATAACCTGTTTATCCTGACTATAGCCTTTTGAATCTTTATATTTTTCAATAAGTTCGTAACTAAAATTCATAGCAATCTCCTCTGTATATTAATTATAACTGTCAAACCTGATAAATAAATATTTGACAACTGTCAATATCGAAAGCTACACTCCAAAACATTCAATATTGACAGCTTGTCAGTTTAACAGGGAAATACGGATATGAGTTCCACTAAAAACACATTAAATCCATTACTAGTTCAAATTTCATATTTTTTTGTTCTAGTTTTTCAATTTACGTTTTTATTATCTGGCTTACTTTCCATTGCATACCAAGAGTATGATATAGCATTTGATTTTTTATCTTATTCTTTATTTCCTGTTATTTTTATAATTTTAAACTTCATTTTAGTCCGCACTCCCATCTATAAAAAAGCAAAGGCTAACCAATGAACTCATTATCTAACGCCCAATACTCTCAAGTTTTCCCTCTAAAAACAGCTATTAATTTAACTGCTAATTTTGATAAATTTCATTCAGATATTAGCATTCATAACTCTAATAATAAGCCTGCAACCGGTTTCTATTTTGATAGTAAAGCCTTCAGAAATCGTATTTTTAAGACTCATTCAAACTTGTCTCATATGCTAAGTACTGGGTATTTTTTAGCTGAAAAGTTCAATGGTTTAGTTGAAGCAGATAGAAGATTGAAGAATGCCGATACAGCTTTAAAGCTTGGCAATCCTCTTTTTGGTTATATAAACCTATCATGTTCAGACGATGAAATATGCGAAATTGCAGAGCAAAAAGCCCGTTATTGTGAGCTGAAAATAAGTAAAAACGGCCACACTTTATCTGTATTTAACATCTTGGTTAAATACTTAAATTCCTTTGATATTCAAGAGCCTGAACTAGTTTCACCGTATTGCACACACTTTGCAGCAGACTCTTTAACAGGTATTTTAAATCGCTTTGCAGACCCTATTTTCTGGCGCCGTAAATTACGTAAAATACAAGCGTTTACTATCGAACAACTAGCCCGAGATTTAAGGCTCGTACATAAAAAAGCAAGTGCTTATGTATCACAACCAACCATCCAGAACCGCCGAGAACGTAAGCGCAAATCAGCTGAAATAATGTCTGATTTATTTGTTGTTCCAAACGATGCAAACCCGTTTGATGAGTTCGAAACACTGCAATCAATTATTGAACGTTCTCACACCTCGGGCAAACAACAAGCGTCTGAATTAATGGTTCGTATTCGTGGTTTTGAAGAATTAGCAGACATGCATGGCCATCGTGGCGAGTTCTATACATTATCTGCGCCTAGTCGTTTTCATGCAGTTCACCATACTGGTAGACCTAATAATAAATATGATGGTTCAACCCCTCAGGATGCACAGGAATATTTTAACGGTATTTGGAAACGTGCCCGCGCCCTATTCTCAAAACAAAATTTACGCCCATATGGATTTCGCGTTGTTGAACCACATCATGACGGTTGTCCGCATTGGCACATGCTTTTATTCATGGAAAAAGGCGATGCGATACAAGTTCGCGCAATCATGAAAAAGCTGTGTACTGAAGATACACCCACGGAATTTAAAACAAGCACTACCCGCTTTAAGGCCATTACGATTAATAAAAGTAAAGGCTCTGCTGCTGGTTACATTGCTAAATACATCACTAAAGCCGTAACTGGTGACAGCATCGATAAAGTGATTTGTTCACAAGCGGGTGAAATGAAAATACTTCCAGCAGATGCAGCAGAACGTGCATCTACTTGGGCAAGCACTTTTGATATTAGACGTTTTCAGCAAATTGGCGGCCCTTCGGTCACTCTTTGGCGTGAACTTAGACGATTAGGCCAAGGTGATACTGGCAAATGTGAGGTTGCAAACGCAATGAATACAACACTAGATACTGTTTCAAAGTACGCATTAGAAAAAGTGCGTCATGCAGCTGACTCATCTGATTGGAAGGCCTTTTGTTTAGCAATGGGCGGAGTACAGGTCAAGCGTAAAGAACAAACCCTACGCATTCATTACCAAATTCCCGACATTGTAGACCGTATTACAGGTGAAATTAGTCGCTCAGAATCGAAGTCACCTTACTTCACTACAAAATATGGAGACCAGCCAGCTAACCGGATTTTAGGCGTTGCGTGGGATGCTGTTGTAGTAATCACTCGCCGTGGAACTACTCAAATACTCACTGAAACTGACCTTAAAGCACAGCGAAAAATCATGTGCGGTGTATCAGAACAAATACAAGGTTGGCACGATGACGGGCGTTTATTTGCACCTAGTGAAGAAGATATGCAGTTCCTAGAATCTTGTGCAATCGAAGACTACCAAAACATGTGCTTGTTCATGGACTACGAAGCTTTGGCTTCTAATGTCTCAAGCGACGAAGTCGCGAGCTTGGACTTGTGTCATTAACTGTAACTATTAATAAAACTAAACCCTATTGGAGAAATTATGAATATTGAAGGCGCTATTACAGACCTAGTAAAAGTTAATCGTACAGATGATAAAGGCGCTCCCCTGCCTACAACTGGCGAATTTAAACTACACACAAAAAACCCAGCTCAAATTTTATCTGTAAAGGTATCTGCTGACCAATTTAACGATGGTACTTATCATCAATTGGAGAACTTACAATCTGACCCTAATGGCTGGGGCTTAAAGCCTGTTTTACTCAATATTGAATATTACGAAGGTGCTAACGTAGCACGTCAAATGGACTGGAAAGGCTTCCGTTTGCATAGTTTACCTCAAGAAAATAAAGGTAAATAAAAATGGCTACTTGTGTACAGCTCGAATATGGCGAACTTAAACCAACGGCACAATCAATTGAAGATTGCACTGGCTTTGTCATGCTAGAGCCTACCGAGTACCAACAATTTTTATTAGGTTCGAGTATTTTCGACCCTAACCTAATTCCCATTGAACAGGCACAAGCACTTTTTGTTAGTGGTTTTTCATTGGTAATAATCTGCCATTTAGTCTCTTGGGGCTATGGCACTGTAATTAACTGGTTTAAACCAGAAAACGATAAATAAACTTTTTAAGCTAAAAGGAAAATACTATGGACTTCACTGCAGTTACAGGCGCAATCGAAGCTACAGCAATTGTTGCAGCAATCACAGCAGTAGCGGCAATCAAAATTTTACCACCCGTTGCCATTTGGGGTTATAACAAAGTAATTGGTTGGATTCGTTAAGAAACCCGACTATTTACTTTTCGCAAACTAAGCCCTGTATTCCTAAAAGTTGCGGGGCTTTTTTAATGGAGCACTATTATGATTTGGGGAATTTATTATGCATGCCTTGGGGTTGCTTGTGCGGTTGCGATTATTCGCGGCTTCGAAAATGCTTAAACTTTTTACTTTGCTATGGCGCGGAATTAAACACGCCATACGCCACCCATTTAAAACTATATTCTCATTAATCAAATTATGGTTTTGCTTAATGCTCGTAACCGTATTTGCAACACTGGCCATAGCTCAAGAACCAGACATGACAGATTTAAAGCCTCCCTATTTAAAACCAGAAATGATTTTATTATGTAATCCTAGTCATCCTCCAATAACTAAGGTTGATTCTGTTGCTGCTTGCTATGCTGCTATAGGCGTATCTTCAAACCCTAAAACAGGAATAATTGTCCCAACCTTTCCATCAACTTCAGCCGGTTACGTTAAAGATTGGGGGTCTGTACCTATAGCAGGTTGGTATAGCATATCTTGGGGGCCTGATAAAGAAACCTGCCCACCACCCAGTGCTCCTGAACACTCAATTCCAGTTTACCAAGATTCTGGCTCAATCATGTGCGCCCGTCCTTTAATTGATAATAAATGCCCTGAAGCCCAATCATCAGACCCTTATGTTTTTGGAACTGCTACTTCACCAGCTCACATTTGTTATGACAACCCTGAAGATGATTCCCAATGTGTCATTAACACCGATGATTCAGGCGGTTACTATTTACCATCTAAATATAATTCACAAGAACCAACTGTTTGTAAGGCAAAACCTAAACCAAATGGTGATGATAAATACTGCACAGCAATTGGTAATTCTGGTGTTTACACCGTTGATTGCCCTGAAAGCTCCATTACTTTCGATATAACAGGCATCCAAAAAAACGCAGACCAACTTGTAGTTAACCACCAACGCCTATCAGAAATTGAAGCTTCATTTTTAACTCAGCAAGATATTGATACATTAGTTCAGTCTGGAGAGCTTAAAGGTGAAAAGGGCGACCAAGGTGAAAAAGGCGACAAAGGTGATAAAGGCGAACAAGGTATTCAAGGTGTCCAAGGTGCAATTGGTCAAGCTGGCGCTGATGGTCAACAAGGTGAACAAGGCATTCAAGGCGAACAAGGTATTCAAGGTGAAAAGGGCGAAAAGGGTGAACAAGGTATAGCGGGTATTGATGGCCAAGACGGTAAAGATGGTATTGACGGAATAAATGGTATAGATGGCCGTAACGGTTCAGACGGTCTTGATGGTGAAGATGGTGAAAATTGTACCGTAATAAACACACCAACCGGTGCAACTATTTCATGCCCTGACGGTTCACAATCAGAAGTCGCTGGAGTAGATGAGGGTGCTATTGTTTCAGAGTTAACAAAACAAACAACAGAACTAAAAAAACAAACAGACGCTATCACAAAACTAGGTACTTACGACGGTACTGCTCCAACAATCGACTACTCAACTAAACCTGAAAAATATACCGAGATAGCTACTTTTGATTGGGAAACCACAAACTTCGGAACTGTACTTGAAGAACATAATGAAGCAATGCGTTCATTACCCCTATTTTCAGCTATGGAAAATTTTTTCACTACTTCTTTCAGTGGCAGCTGTCCAGTTTGGCAAGAGACTATAAGTGTTTTAGATTCTTCTTTCACTATTACTTTTGACCATTTTTGTACATCTGTTGTTCAATCAATGTTGCCTTACATTCGAGCTGTACTAATGCTCGTTGCTGGCTTTTTCGCTTGGAGAATTGCAATTGAATAGTTTACTAGATTGGCTAGCCGAAATGTGGCAGGGCTTTATAAACTGGTGTTATGAAATACTAATCTTTGTCCTAGACGCTTTTCTATGGCTGTCATTACAGGTATTTGAAAAAATGCTACAAGGTTTCAGGTTTATATTTTCTACCATAGACCCGCCACAATTCATTCAAAATGGATTAGGTCAATTTACTGCTTTGATACCTAACGACATTGGATATCTATTATCCGCCACTGGCTTTGATAATGCCCTAGGTATAATTGGTGTTGGTTATACATTTCGTTTAACCCGCAAAGTATTAACTTTATTCCAGTGGTAAATTTATGATTATATTTCACGAAGGTTTGCCAGGCTCTGGTAAAAGTTATGAAGCTCTGGTTAAACATATAATACCTAGCCTAGAAAAAGGCCGTAAAGTTTACGCTAGACTTAACGGTTTTAACTATGAAAAAGTAAGCGAGCTAACAGGTAAAACTGTTCAAGAACTAGAATCTTTGTATACAGAAATTACTGAAGAACAGGTTCATACCGTTTATGACATTGTAGAAAATGATTCATTACTTGTGCTTGATGAGTTACAAAACTTTTTCCCCAGTGGTAGACAAAAGCTGTCAGATGAAATGACCCGATTTATTGCAGAGCATAGACACAGAGGTATGGATATTGTTTGTATGGGTCAAGCTTTAGCCGATGTACACACAACATGGAAACGAAGAACTGAACGCAAAATTTCATTTTTAAAATTATCTATGGTTGGTATGGATAGCAAATATAAATGGGAAATGTACCAAGGTTCAATTAATGGCGTTAAAGGTGATGTAGTCTTTAAAAAGATAAAATCAGGTGTCGAAAAATACGATAGTAAGTATTTTGGTTCATACCTTAGCCATCAATTAACAACAGATAATACTGAGGTATATTCAGATGACCGAGTAAATGTATTTAAATCTAAGCAATTTTATTTTTATTTACCTGTTTTTATCTGTTTCCTTATTTTTGCTATATATTATCTAACTTCCTTTTTTAACGGTGAAACTAGTATTTCTAACACAAAACCTAAAGAACCTACCAACGGGCCCGTTGCAAAAGTTGAAAAACAGCAAACCTCTACTACTGGAGAACTAAACCAACAACTAAAAGAAAAACCTAAACCAAAACCTAGTACCGACCCATATCAAAAATTAAGAGATACTATTCAGAATAACAATTCAATGATTACTTACGAAGAAATCTATAGGGGTAGAATTGCCGATCTACTTGTGGTCGTAGAATCTAGCGGTAAAAAGGTTCTTGATACTTTTTCAAGGGATGAGCTTTTAATGTTGGGTTACAGATTAAAAAAAACCAGATTAGGTATCGAAGGTTATATTGGCGATAACTTAGCTGTAGTTTTTAGATATAAACCAACAAACAATTATTTTAATAATGAAATCCCAGATGAACAATATCATGATTTATATACTACTAATTAAACGTTAAAACCAACGCCTTTCAACTTGTTGAAAGCTGTTGGTTAACGTTTAAATATCCCAAAAACACATACCGTCACTGGTGACACTATGACTAGAAATCAAAAGTATGAACAAAAGCAAAAAGCTAAAGGCTTAAAGAAATTAACCCTTTGGATACCTGATAACTCAGAAATTGAGATAAAGCAGATGGTAGAGTTTTTAATTGATAACCCTGACCATATACCTTTTATGGCTC
>NZ_AUTH01000012.1:10271-45829 GCF_000497975.1 Pseudoalteromonas sp. TB41
CGTAGCATTAAAACTGGCCGTATGAAAAAGGCTGTTTAGTGGTACGTAACTTATTACGTACTTTTTCCTATGTTACGTAATAATTAACTCAATTATCACGTACCATTATTTTGCTTAGTACATGAACCTATTATTTATGGCTTTAGCCATGTAGACCGCACACAAATATTAATTTAGCATTAACGTAAATCGGTCGTAACTAAGCGAAGCGCAACCCCCGCCCTTAGTCACTCGATACCGCGCTTGCGCCCCTGATAAACCTATTCGGAGTTAAATAATGATTAACCATTGTGATTTTTTTAAAAGGAGTAAAAATCACAATGTTTAAATCAGAATTTCATAAACAGTTTCTTTCTTTATTTGGCTACGATTATGCAAAAGGTGCTAAAGAACTGGGAGTAAGCGAAAGGCAAGTTAGGCGCTATGTGAAATCAGGTAAAGCCAGTCTCCCAGTAGAAAAATTAACAGCTATTATTTACCGAGGTTATTTACCTGCTACTGGAGCATGGGCAGACTGTAAAATTTCTGTAGATGATCATACAATGAGTACACCTTGGGGCGAAGTTAAACCCTCTGATGTTCAGCTCGTTCATCGTTATAAATGGTCTGCTAGAAAATCAGAGTCTATGTATAAAACCCTTAAGCAAAATCATAAAACACAGGATAAATACTTATCCGACCTACAAGACCAATTACTCAATATTATTGGTGAAATATCTGAAAGGACAGGTAGCTAAATGGAACTCAATTATTTAAAACTATACTTCTCACTTACTCTTGCTGGTTTAACAATTTGGGGAGTTGATGAAGCCGTTGATTTATATAAGATAAAACTTGTTGCTGATGCTGCAAGCTCAGCTATGAAGCAATCTAGGTTAGACGCCAAAAGTGCAGCTATTAAAGCCCAAACCCAAGCTTTGAAAGAAAAAAACCGCAATCAAGTTATCAGTAGGCAAAACTCCCAAATAGAAGCAGTGATAAGGAATGCCCAGAGAACTAACAATGAAATTTGTTCATTCTGGAGAGGTGAATATAATTCTTCACGTACCGAAACTAACAAAGTCATGATGGATGGTGCATGTAAAAGAGCTTCAAATCCGCCAGATATGTCTACTACAACTCTTAATCTTAAAGGTAATAACTAGGTCAAACTGTCACATTTGACAGAAAACCTAAACCATTAATAAAAAAGGGCTTTTCGCCCTTTTCTTATATATTACGTACCGTAATTTATGGGTTTTCAGCTATCAGCTATCAGCTATCAGCTATCAGCTATCAGCTATCAGCTATCAGCTATCAGCTATCAGCTATCAGCTATCAGCTATCAGCTATCAGCTATCAGCTATCAGCTATCAGCTATCAGCTATCAGCTATCAGCTATCAGCTAAAATAATTTAACGCTTATAAAATCTATTATTCAATGCTTATTATTCTCTTTTCATTGTGTAATGAATATCAGAAAATATGTATAAAATATTTAAAGTACAAAAAAACTTAGAATATTTATTTATCCGACCTAAAAAGCTAGCTATTAAATATATTTAAAACTTAAACACTTTAATATAAAGGCTTACACTCTTTTATTTATATCGCTTGAGATGGTTATTTTAATTTTTAAAGTTAAATTAGTTATATAACTTCAAATCAAAATTCTCAGCATTTAATTTTTTATCAAACGCCTCAGCCAGTTTCTCAGTTTCACTAAAAACGGTGTTCCAATATTTAATACGCGTGTCTGCATCAAGATCAGTAAAGTCGTTTCTGTCTGGGATTTTTCCGTAAGGTAAACCCGCGACAAATTCTTTTGATGGGGTGATCATCACAACGTTATCATAATTTTGTGGTGCGACTTTTCGTTTTAAATTTTTATCAAACCACCCTGCTTTTGGATCTGAATTAAAATGCGGATACAAAATTAAGCCTGGGTTATTAATTTTTAAATCAAAGTGGTAATCAATAATGCCGCCATCGCGGTAAATTCCTGGTGGCGAACCAGCAATATTTTTTATGCCTTGCATTACTAGTGGTATAGAGCCCGATGCCAATAAGGCATCTTTTAAATTAGTTTGGCTAAGGACTATGTTTTGCGTTTTAAAATTGTAACTGTCGGTAATACTTAAATTACTATTGGGCGCGCCAAAAATAAAACGCTCATATTGCGAGCCTAATAATTTTCGATTAATGCGGTTAAGCATATAACTTTTTGATAAACCTAAAAGCTGTATTAATTTATGCTCACTGGCAATAAAGCCGTTAGATTTTGCGACAATAAAATGCGCTTTAAATACCGGATTATTTATAATTTCAGTGACACCGTTATCACCAAACACATCTTCAAGTAATGCGCGGGCTTTAGTGGTAATTTCAGTTGGGGTGGGTTTATTACTAGAATATCGGGTTTGCGAATACGATTTTGCTAAACGTTCAATGGCTTTAACTGGATCGTTTTGTGCAAAACACGCAGAACGAAAAGCCCCTGCCGATGAGCCAATTAAATTAAGCGGTTGGGTGCGATGTTTAAAAAATTCGCCAAATATATATTTGTCTAAGCCAAATAAGGTAAACCATTTAGGGCCACCACTTGCCCCTAAAAACGAGGTAAAAAGCTCGGGTTTAAACCCTTGTTCGTTTATTATTTTTGCTGCAGTTTTACCTGCAAAAATGTCGATCATCTAAAAATACTACCTGTAGAGTCGCAGTTTAATGTTGTTAAAGCCAAACTTAAAAATGAATACTTATGCAATATAAAACTTTTAAACTTTAATCTTAATCCCAAATTCCGTCTTCACATTTGCCCTGCACTTTTACGTTTTTTACCTTAAATTCAGGCTCTATGCCTTTGTCTCTTTGTGCGTGGTAGTCGTTAGTAACAGACAAAATAGTTGGCGTTAACAGTATAATAGCGATTACGTTCACCACTGTCATTAACCCTAGGGCAATATCGGCTAAATCCCATACTTGTTTTAATGTGGCAGATGCACCCCACAACATCATTGATAAATAAAGCAAAGTATAAATACCGCGCCCTACTTTGTTATCAAGCTTAAATAGGTGCAGGTTACTTTCAGCGTAGGCGTAGTTAGCAACCACCGAGGTAAAAGCAAATAAAGTAATGGCAGCGGCTACAAAATACACGCCACCTTGTGCTAAATGTGAGGTCATAGCGGTTTGGGTTAAACGAATGCCTTCCATTTCGCCGCTTATGTTCACATCGGCCAATAAAATAATAACCGCGGTACAGCTACAAAGTACAATAGTGTCGAAAAACACGCCTAGCATTTGTATGTAACCTTGGGTAACCGGGTGATTAGGTATGGGGCTGGCACTTGCCGATGCATGCGGCACACTACCTGCGCCTGCTTCGTTTGAATATAAGCCCCGTTGAATACCGTTTTTAATCGCCGCCCCCATTGCGCCTGCTCCCGCTTCTTGTAAGCCAAACGCGGATAAAAATATATCTTTTAGCATACTGGGTACTTGGGTAAAGTTAATCAGTGTAATTACCACAGCAACAAGCACAAACACGATGCCCATAACAGGGACTACTCGCTCAGCAAAACGGGCAATAGCTTTAAATCCACCTAAAATAATTGAACCGGCTAACAAAGTGATCACGATGCCGGAATAGTGTGTGGGAATTTCAAAGGCATAATTAAGCGCATCGGTAATGGTGTTGGTTTGCATGGCGCTAAAGGTAAAGCCGTAACCTAAAAATAAACAGGCGGCAAACACAATAGCAAACGCACGGCTGCCTAAGCCTTGTTGAATATAATACGCAGGGCCACCTCTAAAATCGCCATTACTATCACGAATTTTATAAATTTGCCCAAGAATACTTTCTGCAAAACCGGTCGCCATACCCAGTATGGCAATCACCCACATCCAAAATATGGCGCCACTTCCACCAAGTGATATAGCAACAGCCACACCGGCTAAATTACCAGTACCAACACGCGCACAAAGCCCCGTACATAGAGCCTGAAAGGAGCTAATGTTATTTTTATCACACTTGCTACTGCCTTTTAGCAGGCTAAACATATGTGTAAATTTAACGAGTTGAATAGCTTTTAAACGCACAGAAAACCATATGCCAGCAAAAAGTAAAATGTAAATGAGTACTTGGCCTTCGCCCCATAAAAGGCTATTTACACTTTTGATCAGCGTGTCGAACATCAGGCTTCCTTTTTATTATTATTTGCCACGGTATTAATTTAGCGACGTGAGTGTTTAAGTTTAGTAGAGACTTAGCCACTTTATAATAAAGCTAATTAGATGTGAATTATTTTTCTTTATTAATGAATATAAATTCACCCAGCAAACTGACTTATATTGCAGTGTAATTGCTGATGTAAAAAGAATGTTTTAGAAAGGAATTAGTCGCGTGCTTTAATAACCGTTAGCGCATTATTTTCGGGGTAAAAAACCGAATATTTCTCACGGCTAAATGACTGCCATGAGAACACAGTAAATGCTGATTTATTATCTTGCTGATAATAAACACACAGCTACGCTATGTAGCTGTGTTTATAATCATCCTGATCTGGGTTATGGTTTTTTAAGTAGTTATGGCCTGCTGCTAAACCAAGTTTATAGTCAAATCGTAAGTCATCATTTGAGCTGCCTAATAACTTACTATACAACTTTTGATTTGCAAAAATTTGGATTATTTCTACATCTTTTGGTGGGTTAGCAATAAATGCTAACTCATCTTCGTAGGCTTGCTCATGTTGTAATAAGTAGTCTATTGTTTTTGGGCAATAGCCAGATACTTCAACAAATGATTTTAATTTACTTACCCATGCTGATTGAGCCTGAAAGGCTTCATCAACGGTGCGTATAACCACAATTTTGCGTGCGCCACGATTATAGGCTTCGCGTACAGGAAGCGGTGCGGCAAGGCCACCGTCTAAGTAAAAATCAGACTCTGACTGTATCTCGGTCTTACCTAATTCATTTGCGGCTAATGCATTTAACCACGGCGTCAATTTTACACCTTGCTTATATAAAAATGGCAGTGCACTTGACGCTTTTAATAGCTCTCGCCATTGCTGGCCTTCCCCTGTTGGGGATAAAAAATAAGGTTTGCGATCACGGGCATTAGTTGCAGTAATTAATAGCTCACGGTCGCCTAAACTGGCTTTTGCAGTTTTAAAATCAAGCGCTCTGTTTACTTCGGTGGTTTTATCAAAGTACCAATCTAGGTCAACAATATGTTTACCCATTAGGCCGCGACCTAATTGAAAAAAACGTTTATGACGCGAAAGGCCTCTGATCAGGCGTTTAGCATAGCCTTTTTGACGCGCCAAATAGCTTGTTAAGTTTTGAGAGCCTGCAGATGTGCCAATAAATAAGTCAAATGGATCATACTCTTGCTCTAACCAGGCATCGAGTACACCCGCGGTAAATATCCCTCGTTGTCCGCCACCTTCTGCTATCAGCGCTACTTTTGGCTGCACTGAGTTGTTGCCTGAATGGGGTGTCGTACTATTTTGAGATTTCACGCTTTACCTTCCTATTTATTTAGCTGAATTGTGTTGCATACCCTTATAATAATCGTTCAATATTCATAATTAAAATTGATTGTTTAAATCAGTTCTATTGAAAAAATAGAACAAGCTTTTTCATTGCCACTTTTTAAAATAATGTAAAATGGCCCCGACGTAATCAACTTTAATCTGTTTAATAGCATAACAAGCGTTGAGTGTACGCTTGCTTAACCAATTGCTTATCCATGTTTTATTTGCATTAAAATTTCAAGCGCTTTATGGCGCTTTTCATTATCAAATAAGTCGTTGGTGAATATAAGCTCATCAACCCCTAATTGATTTACAATCATTTCTAGCTTGTGTTTAATACTGGCTGGCCCACCGGTAACACTTAACCCTAAAAAGCTCTCAACATGAGCGCGCTCTTGTTCGCTCCACAAACCTTCCATTGTTTCTACTGGGGGTTTTAACCACAGCTCGTCGCCTCTAATTAACGATAACACTCGCTGTTTGGATGTAGTTGATAAGTACTGTGCTTCTTCATCTGTATCGGCAGCCACTAAAGGTAATGCCAACATGACATACGGCTTAGCTAATACATTTGATGGTTTAAATTCTCGTTTATACAAGGCTATTGCATCATGCACAAAACGCGGTGCAAAGTGTCCCGCAAATACATAGGGTAATCCTTTTTGTGCAGCTAACTGCGCACTAAATAAACTTGAACCTAAAAGCCAAATGGGAACATTGGTGTTTTCACCAGGTATTGCTCGCACGCGCTTAGTTCCCTCATAAGGGCCCAATAATGTTTGTAACTCGCTCACTTCATTAGGAAAGTTTTCAGCACGACTGATATCGTTATTTAATGCACGACTTGTCACAGGATCGCTACCTGGAGCGCGCCCTAACCCTAAATCAATTCGACCTGGGTATAAACTTTCTAAGGTGCCAAATTGCTCAGCAACAACTAAAGGAGCATGATTAGGTAACATAATTCCACCCGACCCTACGCGTATTTTTTTAGTGTTACCGGCTATGTGTCCCACCAAAATTGAAGTAGCCGCACAAACAATCCCAGGCATATTATGATGCTCGGCTAACCAAAAACGGTTAAAACCGAGCTCATCAGCTTTTTGTGCATAGGCTGTACTTTTATTTAAGGTGTCACTCACAGTGGCGCCTTTAGGCATAGGCGCCAGTTCTAATAACGAAAAAGGAATAGTTGATAACAAAGTAGCACCTCCAAATTAAATAGCGATTTATAGCGCTAGCCATAAATAATGAGTCTATGCTAAGAGATGGGTGTGTATGACAGTCAATTCAAGGCGCCTTGCCTTTTAAAAGCTAAATAGCGATGTGATTGAACAACAATTAAGTTAGCTATTTTTAGCAGCAGCGTGTTGGCGCTTTAGTTTATAAGCTTCTGAATCAAGCCCTTTTTTCCAATAGCCCGATGCAACAATTTGACTGCGCGGTATAGCTAATTCATCAGTTAATATGGTTTTTGCTTTACGGACTAATCCGGCTTCAAGTGCCATAAATACAATAGGTTGTTGCTCACTAAGTGGTAGCGATTTTAATGCGTTTATCATATCTGTATCGGGGTTATTTGTTATTAACCACGTTACATCACGCGAGGAGTCTAAGCTAATCACATCATCTTTTGTTGGTGCATGGATAATCGCGTCAATTTTTGCGTTTATAGGCAATTGTTGCACGTAGCCTTTAATTGCATTAACCGAAGTTAAATCGCCAAGTAATAGATAATATGAATGATCATAGTTATCCAACTTTTTAGGGCCTGGCCCTGCTATACCCACTTCATCGCCTACTTTTGCTTCTTTAGCCCAATTAGTGGCTGGACCTTGGTGCATATTTATCACAAAGTCGAGGGTAAGTGCACCAGTGTGCTCATCAACATGTCTTATAGTGTATGAACGCATACACGTAGTTTTAATATTAAAGTCAACGCGGCCATTTTGTGGAATAAGCACCTTTACATAGTTACCAATGTATTGCGCACTCAGGTCGTTAAACTCATCTGAGCCGACAATAATGCGTTGTAAATGTGGGGTTATTTGCTTTGTGCTTAATACGGTTGCTTTGCGTACTTTTTTACCCATATAAATTTACCTCACTAAAATGATGAATTGCACAACGCCCCATTGGTTGATAAAATCAACCATAGCAATTTAATTGACTTTGTCAACCATTATGGATTTATTATGAACTCTTCATTGGCCAATACATTATTTGCTTTAATGCAAAATTATCGCGTTACCATACGCGAAGCCATTAATGCAGGTGAGCTTGGATTAAACGCGATGCATGTGCGTTGTCTGCATATTATTGCAGCGACACCTCAGTGCACTGCTAACGATATTGTGAATCAAACCCAACGCGACAAAGCCCAAATAGCACGGTTAGTGAAAGAACTGCTCGCGCTAAACTTAATTCATAAAAATGCCAGTGAGCATGACAAGCGTTGTTTTATTCTGTCGTTTACCGCACAAGGGTGCACGCTTTACGACAAATTATTAAACGCTGAGCAGCATGTAAATGCCCAAATGTGTAAAGACTTAAACCCACAGCAAATCAATGACTTCTTAGATACAGCTCAGCAAATGATCAAAAATATGGATTGATCGCAGATCCATTACTTGGCATAACTTATATAAAACGCATATACTGTACACTTATACAGTATATGCGTTTTAGGTTGTGTTATGTTTGTTATTCCCATTTATATAGAGGCCGGTGTATGCGGATTTGAGTCACCTGCAGCACAATATACAGAGCTTGGCGTTTCACTTGATGAGTTATTAATAAAGCACCCTGATGCCACGTTTATTGGGATAGCATCTGGGTGCTCTATGCAAGAAATTGGTATTTTTGAGGGCGACTTACTGTTGGTTGACCGTGCAGAAATACCAAAAGATGGCGATGTTATTGTGGCTAACTTAAATGGTTTATTTGTATGTAAGCTGCTTGATAAGACCAATGCACGCTTGCTATCAGCCTCTTCTGCTTATAAGCCGGTGCAATTGACTGAATCAGATGAGTTTCAGCTTGAAGGCGTGGTAACTCGCTCTATTAGGCTGCATCGACAAAGCCCTGAGTTACTTTCATGTATGCCTTAGTCGATGCCGTTGCTTTTTATGCCAGTGCAGAAAAAGTATTTGATCCGACTATTCGCTCAAAGCCTGTGGTGGTGCTTACCAATAACGACGGTTGTGTGTGTGCAGTCTGCCCAATTGCGCGTAAGCTTAATATTCCTAAATTTGGCCCTTACTTTAAAGTTAAGCAGTTACTAGAACAAAACAATGTGGTTGTACGCTCTAGTAACTATGAACTATACGCTAATTTAAGCGACCGGATGATGAGTGTAATTGGCCGCTTTTGTGACACCCAGCATGTTTACAGTATCGATGAATCGTTTTTACACTTTAATGGTTATCAACCTTTAATTAACGATTGGCAAGCATATGGGCAACTAATTAGGCGTACTGTATGGCGCGAAACCAAACTCCCTGTTGGGGTTGGCTTTGGGCCAACACCGACCTTAGCCAAAGCCGCTAACCATGCAGCTAAAAAACTAACTGGCTTTAATGGTGTTGCAGTGATTGACGATGAAGTAAGTCGCCGCACTATTTTACAACGAATGCACTGCCAAGATGTTTGGGGGGTGGGCAAACGTTTAGCTAAAAAGCTGGCTCTCATGGACATTCATACCGCGTGGCAACTGGCTGAGCAAAGCCCAAAAACTATTCGTCGCCAATTTAGTGTGGTGCTTGAGCGCACAATTAACGAGCTCAACGGCATTACCTGTTTAAACTGGGATGATGTACGCCAAGATAAACAAGCTATTTTTTCAACTCGTAGTTTTGGTCAGCGACTTTGCGACCCCGATGCAGTTAAAACCGCCCTAATAAATCATGCTAGTGTAGTTGCACAAAAATTAAGAGCACAACAGTCGCTCACTCATCGTATTTATATTTTTGCTGCCAGCTCATCACATGAACACGCCTTTTATAAAAAGTCAGTTATGTATCAATTTGATCCGCCCACTAACGATACTCGCGTTATGGCCAATGCGGTATCAAAGAGTTTTGAGCAAATATATCAACCGGGAATTCGATTTTATAAATGTGGTGTGGGCGCATTAGAGCTCAGCCCGCAGCAGTTTCAACAACATCATTTATTTGATAAGCAAACCGATAACCCGCAGTTAATGGGCTGCTTAGATGCGATAAATCATAGATACGGTAAAGGAATGCTTAGCGTGGCGAGCAGCCAATTAAATGATCATTGGCATATGAACAGGGCTTTTTTATCGCCGCAATACACGACTCGTTGGCGTGATATTCCAAAAATACAGTGTTAGTCGGCAACTTTAATAAATTCACATTCTACACTCGGATTGTCCAATGTGTATTTAAGCGTATTGCTGGTTAAAAAAGTAATGCTTTGTTTAATCGTTCCTTCATGGATAGGATTATCACAGCGGCTCATGCGTAAGCTATTTTCTAGGCCATCTGTTTTATATTTTAGCGAGCTGGTAATAAAACAATAATTTGGTTTTTCAATGGTACGAGTACCATTGTGTAAGGAGTTAAACAAAATCTCTTTGCCTAAGCTAAAACCTTGCTCAGGATCTTCAGGGTTATTAAATTGTAATCGGCTATTAGTACATAACCCAGAATTACTGGAGGTCACTTCGTAATTACCCAGCTTAGTTTGTAAAAGCGGAATAAAGCGAGTTTTATTACTTGGGCCTGCTACTGCATAACAGCTAAAAAGGCTTATGGTAAGTAAAACCAGTGTGAAAAATTTCATTATAGGCTCTATCCTCGTGTATCAAATATGATCAAGCACTGTGACTATGCTTAGCTATTTCTAACTATAACAGAGATTTACTATAAAAGATGTGAAGTCGTTATACCATAAACACGTCTTTAAACTGTATTTAAAAATACGTAGCTCACAGCAAATACGATTACATTTTAAAACAGTTCAGTTAGTGAAATAAGAGGATGTGAAGGATAGCGCAAGCTGGATCAAAACCTAAGCAACATAAAATGCATTACCCCTAACCCAAAGTAATGCATTCATAGTCAAAAGTGGGCGATTACTGCCAATACTTAGCAAATAATTGCGGGTAATTTTGTTTTAAAAACTTAGGTTTGTCTTTAAAGCGCTTACCTTTAGGTTGTTCAAGCCCTGAGGGGATAAAGGGTAACTCATCGTCATTACGTTCTTCATATAACAAACCTGCAATTAGGTCATACTCATCTAAATACGGGTAAGGTTGCTCGTTTAAAAAATAAAGTGGTGTGCACTGTGCAAGGCTATCGGGGTTTTCTAACGCTGCTTTAAATACCGCTTCACCCCGAGAAATTAGCCAACAACGAAATTCAGAAAAACCATATTCATCATTACAACCAGCCATTACAAACGCCGCACCAAATAAATCCCAAGTATAACTTTGGCGCATACAAATACTAAACTGTTTATCAAATTCAATAAGCTGCTCGTCGGATAAATCACTCAATGCAGCCTTAAGGGATTGGCATACAGACTCAGGCTCTGCGGTTCTGTCGTTTACAGTTACCAATCGCCAAAAATCAGTTAAGGTTAAATCGCTCATGCAATGATCTCTTTTACCCGACCTACTTGACCATCTTCTAACTGTACTTTAATACCGTGCGGATGATTAGGTGACTTAGTTAATAAACGCGACACTATACCATTGGTTAAAGTACCACTGCGTTGATCTTGTTTAAGCACAATATTAACCTCAGTGCCGGGTGTTATTTGTGAACGTGTTGGAACAGCCATATATAATCTCTTTTGCTATTTTTGGGGATTATAGCCTGCTTAATAAAATCACTCCATATTAAAGCTTTTAAAGGCCCTATAAATGCCTAATTCAAGCTAATGTGGAGAATAAACAAAACCCATCGTACACATTATGGCTGCTTAGAAAATGAAATGGCATTGGCTTTAATATGTATGTTCAAGCTGGCTAACGCATTACAAATAAGCTGCTCAATGTAATCAAACTGATTTTTTTGTTTAGCCTGCTCTAGTGCAATATCATCAATAAAATAACAACTTACTTTAAACTTAGAAGGTAAATTGTTTAAGTCTGCTGAATGGGTAAGAAAGCTAAAGTCCTCCACAGTATCTTTTATTTGCTCACAAGCGAGCGTTAATTGCTGACGAATACGTTTATCTAGCTGCTTTTGGGTTTTGGTCATCGTTTATTGCTGCTCGCGAGCTTGTTGTTCTTTAAATTCTTTGTAACTGTCTTGCTGTTGTTTAACACACTCATGGTATTCCTTATCTGCCATGTAGCTGCATTCACCCAACCGCGCTGATTGAATTTCATGGTAGCGGCTATCGCTGCTACATCCCGCTAACACCAATAATGCGGATAACGAAAATAGATATTTTAACTTATTATTTAACATTCAAAATTCCTACTATTTTAACGGGAAAACTACTGATCTTCGTTATTTTTGCTGTATATTGCACTGGTTTTGTATTTATAACCGTTAAGGGCACGTTATGATGTTGTCGCAGTTACAAGAGCTGTTCCAGCGTATCGATAAAAGTAAACTATTTCAATCATTTGTTATTGCAGTTATTGTTGTTTCTGCATTGACCGTGGGCGCACATACCTATTCATTGCACCCAACCGCCGAACTCGTTCTACATTGGATGGATATAGGCATAACGGTGTTTTTCTTAATTGAACTGATTATTCGCTATATTGCCAGCAAAGGTATCAAGGACTTTTTCTCCAAAGGTTGGAACATTTTTGACTTCATTATCGTGATCGGAAGTTTATACCCCGCGGCAGGCTCTACTATTTTTATTGCTCGACTGCTGCGTATTTTCCGCGTGTTACGATTAGTCTCAATGATCCCAGAACTGCGCTTATTAGTAAATTCGCTAATTAAAGCAATACCGCAAATGGGCTACATCGCACTACTCATGTTCGTTATATTTTATATTTATGCCGCCACTGGCAGTATGTTGTTTGCTGATATAAATCCGGTACTTTGGGGCGATGTGTCTATTTCTATGCTCACCCTGTTTAGAATAGCCACCTTTGAAGATTGGACTGACGTCATGTACGAAACCATGGCCGTGTACAAATTAAGTTGGATTTTTTACCTAACCTTTATCTTTTTAACTGCATTTGTGTTTTTAAATATGATGGTTGGCGCTATTTTAGAAGTGATGAGTGAAGAGCATCGCAATGCACGAGAAGAGCAAGCCGATATAGACTCACTCCCTGCCACCCAAGGCCAAGTAAACGAATTAAAAGCACAACTAGCAGAATTAAAAGAACTACTTAAAAATAAGTAGTAGGGATAAAAAGGGCATGCATTTGCTTGCCCTTACACTTTAAATTTACCCACTAATCCCGTTAATATTGACGAAAGGCGATTCATTTCATTGCCGTTTTCACTGGTGGTCACGGCAATATCACTCACCTCATCAGCCGCATTTTTAATTTCAGTAACATTGCGGTTTATATCTTCAGCTACATGTTGTTGCTCTTCAGCAGCGGTGGCTATTTGGGTATTCAAATCACTAATATGAACGATAGATGCCGTGATCTCACTAAATTGTTGCTGCGCCGAATGCGCAAGCTCGACAGTTTTATTAGTGGTTTCTATACTGCGTTGCATATCTTTAGATACCTTAGATGACATAGTACGCAATTTATCAAGCTGTGAAGCCACTTCTTCGGTAGACTCAGCGGTTCGTTGCGATAACGCGCGCACTTCGTCGGCCACCACAGCAAAGCCGCGTCCGTGCTCACCAGCACGTGCAGCTTCTATTGCAGCATTTAAGGCCAATAAGTTAGTTTGTTCTGAAATACCGCGAATAACACTGAGTATCGACATAATGTTTTCGCTTTCAGTATCTAGCTGAGTAATATCTGCTGAGGCATTGTTTATTACCTCACATAGCTGAACCACACTTTCCACAGTTTGTGTAATAACCGATTGCCCCAAGTCTGATGCTTGCTGTGTTTGAACAGCCAAATCCGCTGCATTTGCACAACTGCTAGACACTTCGTTTGCGGTGGCAGCCATTTCATTAATAGCCGTAGCTGCCATCTCTAAAGCTTGTTGCTGTTGGCTGGTGGAGCTTGTTAATTGTGCCGCTTGCGATGAGGTTTGTGATGAGGTTTTACTTACATTTTGCGCGCACTCATTAATTTGAGTTACCAGCTCGCTGATCAAGTTTAAAAATAAATTAAAGCTATTAGCCAGTTTAGCGGTTTCATCTTTGGTTTTTATTGTTAAGCGTTGGGTTAAATCACCGCCACCTTGCGATATTTCAGTTAAGCCATCACTCACTTCAACAATAGGGGCTGATATTAATTTAGAAATATAACTCGCTATAGCAACAAATACGGCAATTAATATCGCACTAATAACCAATATGGTATAAGCCATGGTATTCGCCGTGCTCATCACTTCGGCTTTCTCTACTACCCCAATAAACTTCCAGCCTAAGGTAGCAGAGGTATGAATATTAGCCATATATTGTTTACCATCTATCTCTACATCAAACAGCCCTTGGGTATTTTTAGCTAAGTCGGCGTATTTTCCCCCCTCAAGATCTGCTAAGTTTTTAAATCGGTAATCTGGGTGTTTAACATCCACCAGCACACTGCCACTATCTTCAATCAACATTAAATAACCGGTTTCGCCTAATTTAATATCGGCAATAATATCGGTAAGCCCGCCTAATGATACATCCATTCCTTGGGCGCCAATTAATTGCCCGTTATCAATAATCGCTTTAACCGTAGATACAATAACTAAATCATCAGCGGCCCAATAATAGGCATTAGTTCGCGTTGTTTTACCATTAGCCGCTTTTGCTGCCATATACCAGGGGCGCTCGCGCGGATCATAATTGGCGTTTACTTTCCCCATGGGCCATTGAATATACCCCCCTTGTTCGTTTCCCATGTAAATATAAGCAAGTCCAGGGTGTGTTTGGCCAAAATGGTCAAACAAGCTATATGCAGCTTGTTCTGTTGGGCTTTGATTAGGATGGTTAAGCATCACTGAGTTGGGAGCATCCATATGGGTTTTAACATTGGTGCGTGCGTTTTTAATGGTGGTGTGGGATGCTAAATAATCAACATTTTTGGCAATTTCGGCAAAAAACATCGTAATAGCGTTGTCTACTTGGCGCGCTTCTCGCTCACTCAATTGAGAAAAATTATCGAGTGCTTGCTCCCTCGTTTGCGATATAACAATAGCAGCAATTACAAACAAAGGCAGTGCGATAGCTGATGCAAAAGACAGCTTTAATTTTTTTGATATATTCATGTAGTTACATCCCAAGAAGCTAGATAAAATATAGTCTTGGAATATGTATTGAGCAAGAAATTAGCAATTATTTAAACATCACTCATTTAGTCTTCAACCAATGTCAGTTAAGCGCCTGTTTACTGTTTGTATGGTCACCATAAATCATGAATATCATTTAATTAATAAAGATGGGAGGTTACTTTTCAAATAGTTCACTCAAGGACTGTGGTTTATGGATAGCATAACCTTGAACGTAATCGACTCCCATTTGTTTTAAAATAGACTTAATTTGCTCGGTTTCAACAAATTCAGCAATTGTCTTCATCCCCATAATTTGACCTATTTCATTAATAGCTTTAACCATAGCATGATCTATTGGGTCACTTGCGATATCTTTAACGAAAATGCCATCAATTTTTAGGTAATCAACTTTAAGATTTTTAAGGTACCCAAACGATGATAACCCACTACCAAAATCATCAAGTGCGAAACGACATCCAAACTTTTTCAGCTTATTAATAAACTTTCCTGCAAGCTCTAAATTTGAAATAGCTGCCGTCTCTGTAATTTCAAAACAAATTTTATGACTGTTTACCCCTAGCGTTTGTAGTTGCTCAATAATAAAATCAAGAAAACTCTCATCAGTCAGCGATTGCCCTGAAAGATTAATAGAAACAAAATTAATATTTTTAAGAAAAGCAGCGTTACTAACAATTAAACTAAAGGCGTTTTTAACAACCCATCTGTCCACTTTTACAATTAAATGATAACGCTCGGCTGCGGGTAAAAATGCACCAGGCGATATAACATTATCATGCTCATCAATCATTCTTAGTAACAGTTCGTAATGTTTATTTGAATCACTGGTCAGCGGTTCAATTGCTTGCGCATACAGGCGAAAGCTGTCTTCATCAATCGCGTATTGAATACGGTTTACCCACAGCATTTCACTTTGCCTTTGTACCAATTCTTTATCGTTTTCATAATGTACGTGAATACGATTTCGCCCTTTATCCTTTGCAATGTAGCAGGCAACATCGGCTACTTTTAACACTTCGATAAAGTCGAGTGCTTTTTCTGTAATTTGCATTAGCCCTATACTGGCACCAATACGAAAACTTCGCCCTTCCCATATAAATTGAAAGTCCTCAATAGCGCTTTGAATAGAGAGTGTTATGCGGTGCGCATCACTAAACGAGCAATCCTCCATTAAAATAGCAAATTCATCTCCGCCAAGGCGCGCAACTATGTCTGATTGCCGAACAGCTTTTTTCAGAATAAAACTAAGTTGGCGAAGTAATTCATCACCCGCTGAGTGACCGCAAGTATCGTTTACAACTTTAAATTGATCGAGATCCATATAACATAAAGCATGAACAGGCCTATTATGAGCAGGAACAGCAAGTAGTAGCTCTGTTCGACGTTTAAACTCTCTGCGATTTAGCAACCCCGTTAGTGAGTCATGAGTAGACTGATAACTGAGTTTTTCCTCTGATTTTTTTCGTGCTGTAATATCAATATGAGTACCGACTAAACGGGTGATCTCCCCTTCTTCACTTTCAACCATGAAAGAACGAGATAAAATATTGATATAATGGCCGTCTTTATGGCGCATTCTAAATTCGACTTCATATTTTTTTATTTTCGCATCTATAAAAGATTGGATCTGCGCAAGCGTTTGTTCTAGGTCGTCAGGGTGTAATAAGCCTTCCCAGGTTGAGAAATGATCAACCAGCTCGTCCTCTGCATAACCTAACATTGATTTCCAGCGGGGTGAGTAATACATTTTATCGTTGGCTATATCCCAATCCCATAAGCCATCATTTGCGCCTTGCATGGCTAAACTCAAACGCTCTTCATTTGCTAGCGCTTTTTCTTTTTCGAGAATAAGTTCTTTATGTTGCTGCTCTAATGAAAGAGTCATTTGCGTCAATGAGTCAGATAATATATTTATTTTACTATTTGCCTGCGTTAAATCAGTAATATCGTAAAAAATCACCAAATACATTTGCTCAAAATCGGTTAAGGGCGCACAGCTGGCAAGCACGGTTCGTTGTGCACCATTTTTGCAATGTACATCTAACTTTATAGGTTCAAAGTCGGTATTTGTTTTTTTTGCTCGCTCAGTGTTTTTTTCCCATGAACTGATCACCCATTCACGGTATTTAGGGTTTGGGTAGGCTTTGGGCCACCAATCATTTAGTGTGGGAATATCGCTAAGTTTATAACCATAAAGCCTTGTAAACATGGGGTTTACATTAATAATATTTCCATATATGTCGTTTAATGCAAAAGGCAAAGGCGAGGAATTAAAAATATTTAAAAAGATATGGCTTTGGGCTGAGCTTGTTTCTAGCTCAGATATTCGAGAATGTGCGATAGCTAATTCAGACTGAAGTTGCTCAATGCTATTCATTTATGCTTCCCAAGAATATAAATATCATAAAAAACCTGTAGTCAGGTTTATGCGTAAAACTGGCGAATAAATGCAACATTTTAATAGCATTTTGCGTTAGTATTATTATAGAGAGTCAAACGTGTGTTTGGTTGAGCATTAATAGTAGGCACTAAAACGGCTTTAAGCAACTTATCATAATTATTAGGTAGTTATACGATGTTGCAACGTAAAATTATCACGCCTATTTTATAAAAATAACCATGCTATATTCAGGTATGAGAGATGGTTAAGCGATCATCTAGCTACAATAAATTTACTTGTGCTCATTACTCTATCCCAATAATCATTATGATATTGAACTATAATTGGTTTAAGGGAATTTTAAGGTAGCTTATGCCGTTATCTTCAGCGGGAGGTGGGTTGCCAGCTCTAATATTCATTTGAATAGCAGGTAAAATTAAGCGAGGCATAGGTAATTCTTCGTCACGGCTATCACGCATTTCAACAAACTGCTCTTTGCTTATTTTAGTCTTTACATGAATATTTGTTTCTTTTTGTTCTTTTACTGTGACCGCAAAACGGTGATTTCGCTTTTCAGTCGGGTAATCATGGCATACATAAATTGTTGCCTCATCGGGCATCGAGAGTAGTTTTTGGATTGAATCGTATAATGTTTCAGAGCTACCACCAGGAAAGTCGCACCTTGCAGTGCCTACGTCAGGCATAAAAATCGTATCACCAACAAAAATGGCCTCTTCATTTATAATGTAAACTAAGTCGGCGGGTGTATGCCCCGGTGTGTGCATTACTCGTATTGATAACTGGCCAACATTAAAACTATCTCCATCTTTTAATAGTCGGTCAAAATCAGCCCCATTGGGTAAAAATTCTTTTTCAAGATTAAATAGCGCCTTAAAGCTTTGTTGTACCGTTTTGATATGTTCACCTATGGCGATTTTAGCACCAAAGTGTTTTTTAAAATAAGGAGCTGCAGAGATATGATCAGCATGAGCATGTGTTTCGAGAACCCACTCTAATGAAAGAGAATGGCTTTGAAGGTACTCGCCGATTTTTTTGGCGCCTGATTCACAGCTGTTACCTGATTTATAATCAAAATTTAAAACGGGATCAATCAAGATTGCTTGCTGAGAGTTACTATCAGAAACAACATAACTAAAGGTTTCGCTATCGTCATCAAGAAATGCGTGAACATGAAATTTACTGTGCATAATATTCTCCAATAAGTCTGAACTCATCACTTGAATTAATAAAAATGACCGGAAGCAATAATATAAACGTTGGTAAAGGCCATGAAGATATTAGCGATTTAATTATTAAATAAAAAGGGCTAGCAAATGCTAACCCTCAAAGTAAATATTATTTATTATCAACAATAATACGTAACATACGACGCAGTGGCTCCGCTGCGCCCCATAAAAGCTGATCGCCTACGGTAAAGGCACTGATATATTTTGGCCCCATGGCGAGTTTGCGAATACGGCCAACAGGTATACTTAACGTACCGGTTACTTTAACTGGGGTTAAGTCGGTACTGGTAATATCACGCTGATTAGGAATTACTTTAACCCACTCATTGTGCGAGGCTAAAATTTCTTCTATTTTTTCTACGCTAATGTCTTCACGTAATTTAATGGTCATCGCTTGGCTATGACAACGCATTGCACCAATGCGTACACATAAACCATCAATAGGCACAGGTTGTTTAGATGAGCCTAAGATTTTGTTGGCTTCAACTTGCGCTTTCCACTCTTCTTTTGATTGACCGCTTGGCATAGGCACATCAATCCATGGGATTAAGCTACCCGCCAGTGGCACACCAAACTGGTCTTGTGGCAAATCGCTTGATGCCATTTTTTCGCTGACTATTTTATCAATTTCTAAAATAGCTGAACTTGGGTTATCTAGTTGCTGTGCAACACTTGCATGAATAGCCCCCATTTGAGCTATGAGTTCTTTCATATTGCGTGCACCCGCGCCCGATGCTGCTTGGTAAGTCATTGGGCTTACCCATTCGATTAGGTCTTGCTCAAATAAACCACCCAACGCTAGTAGCATAAGTGAAACCGTGCAGTTACCACCTACAAAGGTTTTAACGCCTTGCTCTAGCCCTTGTTCAATGACATCTTTGTTAACAGGGTCAAGTACGATAATACTGTCGTCACTCATACGCAGTGCAGAGGCTGCATCTATCCAATAGCCATCCCAACCTGATTCACGTAATTTTGGATACACCGCATTGGTATAATCGCCACCCTGACAGGTAACAATAATGTCCATTTTTGCAAGCTCAGAAATATCGCTGGCATCTAAAAGTGGTTTAGCTGCACCCGCTAACTCAGGGCCAAGCTGACCTGCTTGTGAGGTGGTAAAAAAGGTGGTGTCGATATGTGCAAAATCATGTTGTTGTTCCATTCGCTCGAGTAACACTGAGCCCACCATGCCGCGCCATCCGACTAATCCTACTTTTTTCATTGTTTGTTCCACTGTTTGATTCATAAAAGGAGCCTATACATTAAAAATTAAAAATTCATTGCGTGAGATTTAATTTTTACAGCCCTAAGCTAACACCACCAGCACGCTAAAACTAGTCAATAAGCTGTAACTTAAATATTTTTCATACACATAAAAAAGCCCTGTATAAAATACAGGGCTAATGAGTAGTTAGGCGTTGTTATAAATCCTATCCTTGGGCTTTTACTTAAAACTCGTAACTATAACTAATATCAAAGTTCATACCGACTTCTTTAGAGCGAACAATAATATCTGATTGCGATACTTCCTGATCTTCATTAAGTAGGTTTTTAACTTTAAACTTCACCTTAGAGTTAAAGTCAGGGTAAAAGGTATAAACTAAATCAAGTGAATGAAATGGCTGCTCATAAGCATCATCTCGACTCGCTACACCTGCTGCTAAAATACGTTCACCAAATACGTTATAAACCAAAGAACTACTGTGCATTCCGTCGAGTGAATCGTAGTTAAGTTGTAAATTAACTACGTACTCTGAGTGACCCGTCATACGTTTTTTAGGGTTAGTTAAGGTGCCCGCAAGCGCAGGATCGATAGACGCTTCTGAATCACTCAAAGTTATATTACCACTGGTAAATAACCCTTCAGATAAAAACGTAAGATCTTGCAACCATTCGGCTTCTATACCGTAGACCTCAGCGGTTTCACCATTGATAAATGAGGCTGAATAGTCTTCATCGCCAATATTTAGAACCGTTTCAATGGGTGAAGTAATATCTTTGTAAAAGGCAGCCACACTAAACGAATTACCGGCTTCACCGTAATATTCATAACGTAGGTCATAGTTTTTAATTGGGCTACTTTTAAGCCCTGTACGGCCAAATGTTCTAATATCGGTAAGTGGGTCAAAGTAAGTAACCGGTACCACTTCACGAAAATCCGGACGAACTACCGTTTCACCATAGCCTGCACGTATTTGGTAGTTATCAGCGCCTACATAGGTGACAGAAAGCGCAGGGTACCAATCGTCGGAAACAATAGAGCCTGCTTGAATTTTTTCAGGGTCGTAGAAAGTATTTAAGTCATCTTGATCAAATATTAGGCTAGATGTACCAATAGACGTTTGTTTAAATTGTTCATAGCGTACACCACCGCTAATGCGTAGCCATTGATCATAAAACACATCAAACGAGGCGTAACCCGCATCTACTTTTTGTCCTGCTAGGTAATCATCCGCATCAGGAGCTGTTGGTTCGTTAAAATCAACCAGTATCGCGTTATTATTAATAAATTCATCGCTTAGATACCCGCTATTATTTAGCGCATTATCACTGCCATCATTTATAGTGATACCAGCACCACCACTGTTATTAATAGCAAAACTTGAGGTATTAAAAATACGCGCTCTATCTGAAAAGTCATACCCTACTTTAAATTCAACATCCATGCTGTCAAAGCTAAGCGGTAAGTTTAAATTACCACTGTAAGACTTAACTCGTTCTTCCATGTTGGTGTATGACATAATCACACGGTTATCATCACCCGTGATTTGAGAACCTACATACGACCCGTCTGTGTTGTACTCATCGCGAAATTCAAAATCAGCATTCGTCGGAATATCCGTTGTTGCCTTCGCTTCGGTATACTGCCAATCAGCGCCAATCCCCATGTAATCTAAAAAGGTGTGCTGACCAATAAACTGGGTAATATTGAGTTGTCGCTCTTCGTAGTTAAAAGTATGGTTACGATTAGCAACGCCATCCCCTGCAATACTAAATGTTGAACTACCCGCTGGACTTTGCGAAATAGCAATTTCAGACTCATCTTCATTATCAATAATGTATAGCTGCTGCGCTGATATACTGTGAGTACCTAAGGTATAGCCTAAACTAAATGACGCATTATAACGCTCGTTTTCTGTGGTCACTTGGGAATTTTTTACAGTATTAAAACATGAATTTGCGACATCATCTGCAGTATTTAGCGCTGTCGTACAGTCAATTTTACCGTCTTCATTTTTTAAATCTTGGCTTATCACTGAGCTAAATCGGTCTTCAAAATCCCACTCATTTTTATAAGCGCCAGAAAGCATAAAGCCTAACTTGCCGCCAAAGTAAGATTCGCTAAAGCTATCACCGTAATGGGCTTTAATATTGTATTGTGGATCGAGAGAGTCTTCTTTTAACTCATAACCACGCGGTAACGACTTAAGCAATTCGTTATTAATCGCAGTCGCTTGCTCTGCACGCGTTGTATCACCATCGACTAAGCCATCGCGTTCTACTATGTTGCCAATACCAAAATCACCTCGGTATTGTGTTATTGCAGATGATAACGCATCAGGTAGTCCGCTTTCTTTACGGTTGTAAGTAAAGCCGTCACTTGCAGCAGTGTTATAACCAACACCCGCCTCTACACCCGCTGTAAACTCGTTCGGTGCAGTTTTGGTTCTAATGTCAATATTACCGCCACCAAACGCGGCGGGCATATTTGGTGAGTAAGCTTTTTGTACTGCCATGCTTGAAATTATACTAGCGGGAAAAATATCAAGCGGGATCACATTGCGAGTTAGATCGGGGCTGGGTATGTACGCGCCATTTAAACGTGCGCTCGAATAACGTTCACCTAAACCACGCACATAAATGAACTTGCCATCAACGAGGGTCAAACCGGTTACACGCCTAAGGGCAGAAGCGGCATCGCTATCGCCAGTACGTGCTAATTGCTCTGAGCCTAAAATATCGGCTACAAAGGCTTGATTTTTTCGCTCTTCAACCACAGCAGCAGCACTGCCTTGTAAGCGCGTACCTACTGCCACTACTTCTTCTATTTCTTGGGCTACATCAACATCATTTTGCGCAGCAAATAGGCTTACAGATTGGGCACACAGCCCTAAACCAATCGCCCATGTAATTTGATTAAGTCTATGCTTTTTAGACATAAGATACATCCTGATCAGATTATACAAAAGAGGCGCCAAACGCTTATTATGCAAGCTCCAAGGCGCCTTCAGAAGTTTATAAATAGTGCTAAATTAGTCTGCGTTAGCCGCGGCTACTGCTGCTTCAACCCATTTATACCAATTTGAGGTTGTATCCTGGTCCGATACGGCACCGATGTAATTTACCGATTCAAAGAACGAATCTGTTGTACTTAAATCAGTGGCTGTAACGCTCACATCTGTAGAAGCCGTATTAGTAGCAAAACCATTAGCAGCAAGTACAGAGACATCATCTGTTAAAATTTCACTCGCACCGCCATTTTCAAACCATGCTGTTTTAGTTTGTCCTGCAAGCGGACCACCAGCAAAGGTATCTGTATTAGCGAAATTATTTGAACATGCCATTACTGAGCTAGTAAAAGAAATGTTATCGGCTTGCTTTTCACCATCACCCGAGAATTCGATACATTGTGTATTAACTGCGTTTTTCTTAACAATTAACGCGTTATAAATGCTTGAATTAAATTGATCATCAAACTTGTAGGCTTGTGAAGGGTCATCATCACGAACTGAATTGCCATCAGTTGTAACCACAGTCACATTAGCAACCATCGGGTTTGAAGGTGATACTTGAGCAGAAGATGAACCTTTAACGCCGTCAGACTCAAAACCATTATTACCCATATTAACCACAGAACCATCGTTAAGCGTTACCGTACCGTGTTGAACAAATAAGTACTGCGCCTTACCTTGCCAACCGGCATCAAAGTCAAACGAATCATCTTGAGTATCTGTTACTGCAATATGCTTAAGCGTGGTTGCACCACCAAAGATTTCAATACCGTCATCAAAGCCTTGGTGAATATGAATGTAATCAAACTCAGAGCCTGAACCAACAGCATTAAGTGTTAATGAATTTAAATCATCACCTTCACCACCTACGCGAGGGCCAGAGCCTGCATACCATACTTTAGCCCATTTAATATTACCGCTTGAATCGCTATTATCGTTACCACCAAAGTAGCTTGTTATACCTTCAGAGGCTACGTTACATGTACCGCCATCACGCTCTGCATCTGTACATTGGTCAGTAATACCTTGACCATTAATGATAATGCCCCCCCAGTCAGCATAACGTGCACCTTCACCAGCTGTATCAAAACGGTCAAAGGCATTAGCTGAGGTAAATACTACTGGCTTTTCTGCTGTACCCACGGCTTGAATTTTTGCACCACGTGCAATACGTAAAATCGCTTCACCTGATTGAAACGCAAGCGTTGCGCCAGGCTCTACAGTCATAGTTGGGCCATTAGTTGGAATAGAAAAGCCATCAACTGTGTTGCCATCTTCACCAATTTGCAGGGCATCAGCAAATACATGTACACCACCGCCAGGTAACTCTTTAAAAGTAATGTTGTTAGTAATTGAAATAGTTTTACTTGAAAATGAATCGTTGTATAAGCAATCTATACCACTGACCACGCCTGTTACCGTGCCTGCATCTGATTCATAGCTTGCACATACAGCCTCATCATCAGTTGTTGAACCGGTGTTGTTATTAGAATTATTAACACTGTTGTCTGTACTGGTGCTGTTATCATTAACGGTTGGTGTAATTTCTATATCACCACCACAACCAGCAAGTGTCATTGCTGTAGCCACTAAGCTGATTTTGAATAAGCCAGATAATTTCATTGTTCACTCCGTAAAAGTATTTAATTATTGTGTTAGCGCATTAAGTAATAACTTAAGTCACTTTAAGGCACGATACTCATGCATTAAGGTCACTTGAGTTATCGAATACGAAGTACAATACGGGAGTGATATGACAATGAAGTTACACTTTAATAAACATAAAATGACAATGTTAATTAATTAAAAATCAATTAGTTATTTTAAAAATGCAAGCAAAAAAACCACACTAACCGAATGTTAGTGTGGTTTGAGTAGTGCAATTATGAAATGGTTTTTAGTGCGTCAATTAAGAACTAATAATCGCACTATAAAAATTAAAGCAGTGCTGTTTTTAATGTTTGCGCATGCACTTTTTCGCGTTTTACATATTTGATCCATTGCTGGGCTAAACGTTGCGACTTTTTGTGCTTTTCGGCTTGTTCAAACGCAAGGATAGACGCATCAAAATTTTGTAAATTGTATTGCGCCATCCCTAAAGCAACAAACGCATTTGATTCAAAATCAAGGCCGCCTTTATCCAGTGCCATTCGCGCTGCATCGGCAGCTTCGTCATACTGCTCGGTGTTTACATACACTTCAGCTAAGCGCTGGTCGTATTTACCATGCTCTGAACGCTCTGCAGCTTTGGTAAAGTAACTAATCGACTTAGCATCTTCTTTAGCTTGTACCATGGCCTCGGCTACAAAGGCATAATTTTTAGCAGTTGGTTCAGCAATCCCCTGCTCTATTGCTTTACTCATTACACTGGCTGCTTTATAAGCAAGCTGATTATATAAATATACCTGCGCAAGCTGCCTTAGATCAGATTTAGAGGTTAAAAATCCTTGCTGGTAAGCAGCCTCTAAAACACTAAGCTGCTGTTTTTCTTGCCCAGTTTCACCATACATACCGGCTAATTGGACCCAATACTCAGGTTTATTGTAAAGCTTTACCATACGCTCAAGTACGCTCACTACTTTATCGGTTTGGTTAAGTGAGTAATACATAGCGCGTTGCAGTACCAGCCAGTTTTCTTTGGGTACTTTGCCTTCGCTATCACTTAAGTTAATGGCTTGGGTAATGTAACTTAGGCCTTGCTCATAGTCTTTTAATTGATAGTAGGTTTGCGCCCTTAATAAATAATAGGCGTCGGTTTTAGGCTTAGTGTTTATGGCGTCCCATTTGTCTAAAAATGCAATCACCTTTTTATAGTCACTGTTAGCCATAGCAAGCTGCGCAAGGCTGAATGTTGTGCTCAGGCGTAGTGTTTCTGGAATGCCATCTTCGGCAATCACTTTTTCAAATGAAGCAATCGCTTTTACAAGGTCGTTCTCATTGTAATAAATAAACCCATAAAAGTTATGCATCATCGCAATTTCATAAGAGTTCATACTTGATGAGCGCGCTTGTATGCTGTCAAGCGCAGCCAAGCCCGCTTTACTGTCGCCATCATCCGCTAGTTTTTGGGCGCGAGCCAATTGGCTGTATACTTTTTCACGAAGTGCGGGTACTCGTGTTGTTTTTTGCTGTTCAGCGGCCTGTACTGTCGCCAAATTTACACCCGGAAGTACACTTAATGCACTTGGTGTAACAATACTGGCACTGATTGCAACAGTGCACAGCATACTCAGCTTTAATAGCTTGGTTGTTAGTTTTAATTTCATAATTGCCTCACGTTCACTCTTTGCTTACTTAACAGAATTAACCATTAATTTGGAAAGAAATTTTATTTTGCACACCGGCTACTTCAACGGCTTCACCATTAACCACGCGCGGTTTATATTTAAATTTAAGGGCCGCATCCATCGCTGCTCTGTCAAATAATGACTCTGGCTCGGCTTTAATAACTTGCGGCTCTTTAACCGTGCCTTGCTTTGTCACTGTAAATTCAACAATGACATACCCTTCAATACCACGCGATAACGCACGCCTTGGGTAGACCGGTGCTACTTTTACTATGGGTAAATACTCACCATCACTGGTTTCTAACGCTAATCCACCCGCTAGATTTACATCCGCATCGACATTGGCAGCAAAATCAAAGTTGTTGCTGGCTGCGTTGTTATCGCTACTTTGCATTTGTGGCGATTCCATTGGCGGTGGTGGCTCTTTAGGCGTTGGCGGCTTTTGTGGTTTACGCTCCTTTTTTTGTACCGTTTCTTCTTTTTTCAAACGTACAAAATCTAACACATTCCCTTTGGCAGGCTCCGTCATGGCGCCTTCACCACCGGTGATCAATGCCTGCATACCTAAAAACAGCATAAAGGTCACCACACCCGCTATAATTAACGCAAGTACATAACGCATCACTCGTTACCCTTCTTGAGCCGCTATTGAAACATCAAATACACCCGCTGCACGCGAGGCATCCATGACTTTTATCAAGGTTTCTGTGGTGGCTTTTTTATCAGCCTGAATAACTACACTGCCTTGTGGATTTTCAGCTTTTAAGCGCTCAATGTTGGCTTGTACAGCGCGTACATCAATTTGACGTTTATTGATCCAAATTTCGCCTTGATCTGAAATGGCCACTAATATGTTAGCCCGCTCTTTTTTTACTGCGGTTGCCGCTTCTGGACGGTTTACATCAATACCCGCTTCTTTAACAAACGAGGCTGTCACGATAAAGAAAATAAGCATAATAAATACAACATCCAGCATAGGGGTCATGTTTATTTCTTCTGCTTCGTCTTCTTGGAATAAATTACCTAATGGGGCTCTCATGTTATTTCTCCTAGAATAAGCGGTAATTATGTTCACCGCTTTTCAATAATTATTTAGTGGTCTAACACCATAGTGTCTTGCAACAATTCAACTTCACGCTTTGCTTTTCGTTGTAAATAGGTTGAGGCAAACACCCCAGATAACGCACCGACCATTCCTGCCATTGTTGGTATGGTTGCTTTTGACACACCTGATGCCATAGAGCGTGCACTGCCTGTACCTGTAATGGCCATTACATCAAAGACTTCTATCATCCCTGTAACTGTGCCAAGCAACCCTAATAGTGGACACAGCGCCACCATTACATTAATCAGCGGTAAATTTGCGTTTAAACGCATGCTGGCGCGTGACACCATGGCTTGGCGTATTTGCTCTGCATTCCAGCTGTTGCGTTCACTTCGCGTTTTCCACGTATTTTTAACGTCTTTTTTGTAGTGCCGATAGCCATTAAAAAAGTACATAAATCGCTCGAGTATCAATAACCACATCGCGAAAATTAACACGGCAATGACCAAGAGCACTTGGCCACCCGTGTCGAGAAAATCACGGATAGCATTGATTGAATCAATCAATAGCACCATGGTTTAGGCTCCTTTCTCGCTTCGCTCGGCAATAATACCTGCACTTTGTTCTTGTAAAATAAGCAGTAAGCCTTTTGAGCGAGTATTCAATAAGGTGTATAAAAACACCGTTGGAATGGCAACCACAAGACCTAATACCGTAGTAACTAGGGCTTGCGAAATACCGCCCGCCATTAGTTTAGGGTCGCCAGTACCAAATAAAGTAATTGCTTGGAAGGTATTAATCATCCCGGTTACCGTACCGAGCAAGCCAAGTAATGGCGCTACCACAGAGATAATTTTAATAAGCGTTAAATTACGGGTGATTTTTGGCATTTCGCGTAAAATGGCTTCGCTTAACTTAAGTTCAAGCGTGTCGTAGGCCACATTTGGGTATTGATCTTTCACTTTCATGACGCGCCCTAACGGGTTGTCATCACGGGGTGTATCGTCTTTTAATTGACGACGGATTTTTCCACCCATCAGCATGAGCGATACAAAACGCTCTAGCGCAATTAATAACGCTAATAAACCAACGCCTAAAATAACGTAACCGACCGCACCACCTTGGTGAACTTGCTCGCTGGTATCAGGGGCTTGTACTAACAAACCTAAAATTGAGCCGCCTGTTGGGTCAAGCGCAAACGGTACAACACCCGTGTTTGCTTGCTGCAAATCAGCCGCAGTCGCAGTAAAGCGGCTACTTGGTTGGCGAGTAAGCTGGCTAATGGTATTGGTGGCCGGTGTATACTCTAAGTACTGACCGTCACTAATAAGGTTAAATGCACCCACACGTACCACTTCTTTTTGTACTTTATTGCCACCGTCAACAATTACATCAGTATTGAAGCGGCTTACTTTTCCTTGTTCGGTCATTTCGCGTTGTAGCTCAAACCAAACCTTTTCTATATCTTCAATAGACGCAAGCTTTGAAGTTGAACCCATTTTTTGCGCCAATTCGTCCATAAAAGTACTACGCCCAGGTAACTGTGCCGATACCACAGAGGTAGCAAACTTGTTACTTGAATCGCCAGCGACTTGTTGTAGCACACCAAATAGCTCTTTTAATGAACCCATACGCTTTGATAAGGTATCAGTTAGATTAGCCAATTTAATTTCGTTTTCTTCAAATTGCGTCTCTAAACGCTCTGACTCGCTAAGCATTTGGTTACGTTTAGCTTGGGTGTTTTTAAGCATTTGCACTTGTTCATTTTGGCGTGCTGCAAATTCTTGTTCACGTTGTTTATTTTGCTCTGATTGCGCTGATTTACCCTGCTCTAAGGTTTTTAATAAGGCATCTAAATTCATCGGCTCAGCGGCAATGCTGGTGCCCACAAAGCTTAAACTGGCTGCAAACACGGCCATTTTTGTCATTTTCGTTAATAATTTCATGGTAAACCTCTTATTCTGCAGCGTGAATTGGCAGTGTTAACATATCGGGGGCTAGTTGTTTGCGAGCAATGCGAAGCCCTTTATTAATTTGGCTAATGGTTGAATCAGGCAGTGCAACAAACGACTGTGACTGTTGATCCCAACTACCTGCTTGTTTGCCATCGCGGGTAAGGTAAATGAGTTCTAAACGGCCAATGCGCAGAAAGTCAACTTCACGTTCTTTATTGTCCACATCAAGCAATGCGGTATACGCTTCAATAGTGCGTCCGTAGTCAACCTCAACTTGATAAGCCTCTAAAACACGACGAAATTTTTCACTTGATGAAATATCAGCGCGTTCCATCATTGCATTTAATGATTCAAGGCGCTGCTTACGCTCTTGCTTTAAAAACGGCACATCTAAGGCAACAAACTGTTCAAGCCCGGTGATCATACGAAGCATTAAAGGGGTTATTTGGCGTTCAATTATCGATACTTGATCCATCGATAAATTAATCGACTCCATCTCTTCTATTTGATTATTTAACTGTTTGGTAAGCTGTGCGTTATAAACGGCTAGGCCATCTATTTCTTTATTTAGGGTTTTAAATTGCTGTAAACGCCCTTGCATTGAATCTGCAATCTTGTCTATTTTTGTTTGTGATTGCGCAGCTAAATTATTAATTTCGCTGCTTTTATCAATTACCGTGTTTAAATCATTGGCGTGGACTGCTGCACTTGCGGCTACAATACCAGCTAAAATTAATGGTTTAACGCCTTTCATCGTATACACCTTTGCTCGTTAATTAGCGGATTTGCTAGTGTTTATTAATCGCTTTAGCTCGTTTATAAAAAACAATTTAAAGCGAGATAGTTTCAATGAGCGAAAGTGTATAGATTAAAAATGACAAGCGTGTTGCGTAAAAAAGTCGCTTTTATGACAACGGTAATAAATTAGCCTTATTGGCCTATTTTACAATTCAGGGATGAAAATAGTGGGATTAAGTTTACAGGTAGGATTGTATTTCAATCAGGGTTTGTCGCCAATCTGTGTAGTTAATAGCAATAGGGTAAGCGCGATTGTTATGTATTAATACTAACGACGGAAAACCTTGAATAGGTAAACTGCGAACATAATTAAGCTCATCATCAAAGCGACGCTTAAGCTCATTAGAGTGAAGTAACTGTGCAAATAAACGGGCGTCTAAACCAATTATTTCGCTCAGTTTAATTAAAACCGCTTCATCCGATGGGTTTTGTGCCTGTAAATAATATGCCTGCTGTATTGCCGCTATCATCTGTGGTTCTTTGTTGAAGCTGCGAGCAATTAAAGCGGCCCTGCAAGAGGGATAGGTAGAACGGCGAGGTTGGCAGTCTCGCCAAAAATCAAAATTAAACTCTGTGCCTAACTGGCTGCTAATTTTTTGCCATATGGCTTGTAGTTGCAACTGCATATCCTGACTCATTGGCAAGTCAGTATCTGCAGCTAAACCACCCACTCTGTACTCAATGGGAAGTTTGTTTGCTAAGGCAGCCTCAAGCGCATGCCAAGTCGGTGCATAACCCCAGCACCAGCTACACATAGGGTCGTGTACATATATTAATTTACTCTGAGGCGTGTTGATCATGTACAGATACCACCTTATTTCTACCTTGCGCCTTAGCGCTGTATAAATACTGATCCGCTTGCTTTAACGCATTATTATAATCATCTACACTGTTAGCCTGAGCAATACCCATACTACACGTTAATGATACTCGCTGATGTTTGTCGGTTAGCATCACATGGTTTTGCACACATTCTCTAAAACGGTTGGCCAAAATGCTGGCCTCAAGGGTTGTTTGTTGCGGTAAAATAACCACAAACTCTTCGCCGCCATAACGTGCTTTAAGCGCTGTTGCAGGAAACTGAGACTCTAATAACTTAGTAAATTCAATTAAAACCGTATCACCAAAATCATGCCCGTAGCTGTCGTTTAATTGTTTAAACTTATCTAAATCAATGAGTAAAATAGACAGCGGCAAATAATGTTCTGGCCTTGAAGCAGCGAGCTTTAAAAAATGTGAGGTAATAAAACGACGATTAGGCGCCCCGGTAAGCTGATCGGTATGAGCATGCTGTTTTTGCTCTAAGGTGATATCAGCAATTGCTAAATGACTGCGGTGACGAAAATATTCACCTATAAACGAAAACACTAACACCAGCGAAAATGCAGCAACAAAACGGGTCTTTTCTACCGCGCCATAAATAACTTGCCCCATATCAGGGCCATACAACATAACAATACAGCTCAATAACATGGCACTGCTTAACCAGGCGCCAAACTTCACACCCAGTATGGCAAATGCAGCAACGGGATAAAACATTAGCCAATATAAAGCAGTGTTTTCTTTACCGCCGGTGTATACCAAAGCTAAGCACATCACAAATACAATCACTAAAGTGATGAGGGCGATTGCATCAATCTGCTTTGTTTTCATAAAATAAATAATACACCCTACAATCGTTACGTTAACCACAATTAACGCAATAGTAAGGATTGGTGCATACACGTGATGATTGGCAATTACTAAATAGGTAATTAACACCAAGGCAATCGCTATCATGGTAAATAACGAAAATACTTGGCGTTGTTTATCAAAGCTATAAACGCTGTCAATATTGATTAAATTGAGCCAGCTTGGCTTATTTATTTTTGTTTTACTGATCATACTTTGAATTTTTTAACCATGCGCTCTAAGTCACTAAATTGATGCTTAAGTTTGGTACACTCTTCCAAAGTAAGATTTAGGTTTGATTGGCCTTGAATCGATAAGTCGCTGATAACGTGAATATCGCTATGTAATGACTTAACCACTTGGTTTTGCTCATCCGTAGCATTAGCGACACTATGATTGGCGTCGGTTATTTGCTTAATCGCACTAATTATTTGTTTCATTACATCGCCAACCGCATCCGCTTGCTGAACACTTTTTTCACTTTCTTCTAAACTGGTTTTCATAAGCTCAACGGCAGAGCTTGAACCTTTTTGTAATTCAATGACGGTGTTTTCTATTTCTTGGGTTGATTGCTGAGTACGCTGTGCTAGTTGCCTTACTTCATCGGCAACAACCGCAAATCCTCTTCCCGCTTCACCAGCACGAGCCGCTTCTATCGCCGCATTTAAAGCCAGCAAATTGGTTTGCTCACTCACCCCTTTTATTACTGCCAGTACATTTCCTATATTAGCGGTATGCGAGTCTAAACTATTTATGGTTTCTTGCGCTTGCTCTATATTTTGTGACAGTTGATGAATACTTGAAACGTTGTTTGTGAGGGTCTGTTGATTCTTAGCACAGTATTGATCTGCATCTTTGGCAAGCGTCGAGGCATTACTGGCGCTGGTTGAAATTTCTGTTGAGGTGGCTGAAAACTGGTTGATTGCCGATGCCACACTATTGGTGCGCTCACTTTGGTCGTCATACATAGTTAATGTTGAGTCTGTCTGCGTAACCAATTTAGCAACTGCCGTTTCCAGTAACTGCGTTGAAGATTTAACCTGAATTATTGAATTTTGGATTTTTTCTATAAAAATATTAAACGAATTGCTCAATTGACCAAATTCGTCATCATTTTCTACGCTTAACCGACAGGTTAAATCGCCCTCACCCTGCGCTATATCTCTAATGGCATCATTGAGACGATACATAGGGCGCATCAAATAACGCAGTAAAAATTCCAGTGACGCAACAATCACTAAAATACCAATAATTAAAAATACAATTGCCTTTTGCCCAAACGAAGAAACACTTGAATACGCTTTATCTTTATTGACTACTACACCTAAATACCAATCAACGTTTTCAATACCACGAATTTTAGTAAAGGATACCAGCGAGGTTTCACCTGCTACTTGATACTCGGTGAATTCTCTTGCTAACGGTGCATTTTTACCAATTAAGTCAGCGACTGTTTTTGAATTTAATTTACTATCAGGGTGACTTAATATTTGCCCTTTATTATCAAGCAAAAAACCATAACCGAGTCCTAAAAAATCAATATCTCCAATAATTTCAGCGATGGTTTGCATATCAATATCTGCCCCCGCTACCCCTTTAAATTGACCATTACTATTAATAGGGGCAACGGCTGAAATTGTCAGTTCGTTGGTCGTTACATCGATATAAGGCGTTGTAAAAGCCGTTGTTGTTTTATTTTCTACTAATTTATACCAAGGGCGACTTGTCGCATCAAAATCGCTGGGGAGTACAACACTTTGATCATTTAAAATAAATGTACCCGATGATTTACCTATGTAGGTATTTTTAAAATCCCCCGCAAGCTCAGCGGTATTTAATTGCGAAAGCGTTAAAGACTTGGCATCGTCATCTTGGTATGTTTTTGCGATAGAGATCACAATCGCTAATTTATTATTTAGCCAGCTTGCAATATTTTTAGAGACAGACTCAGAGTTTTGCTCTAGTACTAGCGATAACTGCTCTTGAGTTTGATGCCGCATTGAAAAATAATTATTTATGGTGAAAACACCTAGCACTAAAACTAACACTAATGATGCAGCAATGGTGATTTTGGAGGTGAATTTAAGCGAGCTAAACATAAGTACCTTAAGTATTAATCATTATTATCAGAGTCTTTTTAACAAATTTTTAACTGAATGTCTTAGCAAATATGACTTCAATGAAATTAAAGAACAAAAATAATAATAAATAACTAGTTCTTTCAAGGATGACTTTGCCACAGTGCGTTAAATTTATAGGCTAGCAGAGCCCAGATAAATAAGTGTTTAAAAGCACTATGGGGATAAATTTTATCCCCATAGTAACGCTTTACCTAAATTATTCATCTTGTTGGCACTGGCTTGTGATCGGTAATTGCCGAAGTACCTTCATCTGTGGATCAACAATAATATGATCAACAGGTTTAGCTTTAATGGTAATGACTCCTTCAATTGGTATATAAACTTGAAGCTGGCCATTAATTGAAATGGGTACTGGCATTTTAAAAGGCGTCGCATCTTTTTCACTTTTGCTCCAATATAAATTGGCCACGTTATTTTGACGTTCCATGGTTAGTGTTGGCAATGCAGCTTGTTTTAAATACACATCAAATAGCCAGTTATAGTCTTTTTTTGTAATGCGATTAACAATATCAATAAACTGTTGCGTGTTGCGATATCGCGATTGAATTGGGTAACTGAGACTTTGCGTGTCGCTACTCCCGTAGATTAACTCGCGTGTTGCTTGCCAAAATAACTCATCACCAATTAACCAACGCAAAGTGTGTAATGTCCAGCCTCCTTTACCATAAATATCTGAGTTAAAAGCTTCTTTTGAGCTTAACTCACCCTCTTTAACAATAGGTTGGCAGTTTTTTATCCCTAAATAGGCTTTATACATTGCATGGTTATAAGCGGCCTCACCAAAGGTATATAAACTGTAAGACGGTTGCATGTAAAAGCCAAAACCTTCATGTAACCACGCATCATTCAATTGCTCGTGTGTCATTAAATTACCAAACCACTCATGCGCTAATTCATGCTGAATAAGCCAATCATAACCACTAGGGTCGCGAGTGTACCCTTTGCCATAAGCATTTATCGTTTGATGTTCCATGCCTAAATGAGGCGTTTCTACAAAGCCAAGTTTTTGTTGCCCCCATGGATATGGACCTAACACAGATTCAAAAAATGCCATTTGTTGATAAACATCGTTGGTGAGCAAATTACTGGCTTTTTGCCTATTTTCAGGTAACACCCAAAATTCCACAGGAATGTCAGTACCATTTATACTGGTATATTGCTGTTGAACACGCTCAAATGGGCCAATATTCAGCGCAATGTTGTAATCACTCGCAGGCTCAGATAAAAACCAATCAAACTCGGTAGTCTTGTTTTGTAATACAGTTATATTTTTTAGTACCCCGTTACTGGCAACATACAATCCAGTGGGTACCGTTACACGTATACGCATACTATCGGCTTTGTCACTAAAGTGATCTTTACAAGGCCAAAATAAATCACAGCCCTCACCTTGCACCGCTGTTGCTATCCAAGGTTTACCATCGTTTGTTTCACTAAATACAAAACCACCACTCCATGGAGGGTTAAGCGCAATATGTGGCTTGCCTGAATAGTTAATGGCAACTTCAACCACTTCTCCAGGGTACTTTTTTTCATATAAGTTAATCGTGATCACACCATGAGAATGGAGAAATTCGGCTTTCTTATCAGCCACTGTTACTGTGTTTATACTAAAGCGACTATCGAGTTTTAGTTCAATTTGCTGAGTTTCTTTAACGACCCGAAATACTGTTTTCCCTGTGCCGGCTATCTGCTTTTCTTCTGGAAAAACGGCTAACTTAAGATCATAGAAAATAACATCGGTTGATTGAGCCACGCTAGATAATGGTTGACCAGTATTAGCAACGAGGGGATCTAATTTTGCAGGTTTGCTGGTGCAGGCACTGAGTATATATATCAATGTAACAACCAAGTAACACCTAATCACATGGTGCAAGAACAACATAAATAATAAGCTCTTATAATTATAATTTTTTAATATAAT
>NZ_AUTH01000013.1:0-9995 GCF_000497975.1 Pseudoalteromonas sp. TB41
TGTAGTGGTCAATAAAATTTGGCCACAGCTTTAGAATCTTGGTATCTAACCTCAGATTCATTTGGCGCTAAACCGGCATTATAATGATGTGGCCTAACGTTGTTGTAATACCCGTTGATATAATCACTCACACTATATTTAGCATCTTTAAAGTTTTCGTATCCAACCTTTGGCATCCACTCCGTTTTAAAGCTTCTAAAAAATCGCTCCATTGGCGCATTATCCCAACAATTTCCGCGCCTGCTCATACTTTGTGTAATTTTATAGCGCCATAAACGTTGACGATATTTTAAACTTGTATAATGACTACCTTGGTCTGAATGAAACATCAGTCCACTTGGCTTACCTCTGCTTTCATACGCGAGTTCAAGCGCTTTTAGCGTTAAGTTAGTATCTGGCGACAACGACATTGCCCAACCAACGACTTTACGTGCAAACAAATCAACAACGACCGCTAAATAGGCCCAGCGATTGCCTGTCCAAATATACGTCACATCACCGCACCACACGGTATCTGGCTCAACAACATCAAATTGTCTATCAAGCAGATTTGGAATTTCAAGGTGCTCATTACCACCGCGTTTATATGAATGTTGAGGTACTTGGCAGCTTTCAAGCTTTAATTTAACCATTAGCTTAGCAGCACGATAACGACTCAATTCAAAATCATTGTTCGTTGCTATTGCCGCGATTGTCCGCGCCCCAGCTGAGCCGCCGCTCATTGCATGTATGGCTTTAACTTCAGCTTCTAGCCTTATTTGCTCTGGCGTCGGCGTTGTATCCCGTATAGCCCAATATTTATAGCTGCTACGATGCACATTGAATACGTTACACAGCACGCTAATTGGGTAACGCTCTCGTTGATTTAGTTTCTCAATTAACGAGAATTGTTCAGGGAGTCGGACATCAAGAGAGCGGTAGCCTTTTTTAATATATCCTTTTCTAATTTAATGCGTTGGATTTGCTTTTTAAGTTCGCGGATTTCAATTTGTTCGGGCGTCATTGGTGAAGCAGATGGTGTCTGGCCACTCCGCTCTTGCTTTAATTGAGTAACCCACTTACTGACGGTTGATTTACCCACCCCCATCGCTTTGGCTGCTTCTTCTTGAGTATAACTTTGGTCAACTACAAGCTGAGCTGTTTCTAATTTGATTGCCGCAGAATACGTTGCGCGTTTTAATTTCGTCATTTTTTCACCCAAATTTGTATGCTTATTAGCATAACATTTCTTTCTTAATGGGTGGCCAAAATCACTGTACCACTACAGTCACTGATGATAAACCCGAAAGTTTTGAGTTGAGATTATCTGAATTTGTAGTCATGAGACATTTGTTGCTTTCACCTGCTGAAGTAATTGAAGCAAGAGAGAAATTAGAGCGTGAAGATGCAAAAAAATTACATTGAGAATTGGTCAAATGAACAATAAGCATAGAGCAATAATAACCTCAGTCGATCATCTCAATGAAAATTTTGAAGTCAAAGTAAATAGGTGCCCAACTGCATTTGAAGATGATTCAGATAGCAGTGTATTATTTTCACTGCCAAAAGATAAATTCAGTGACTATTTTGAAGTCGGTGATTTGATTGAATTCAAAAGCCAGGGTAGTTCCAGCCTAGAAATTGCCAACTTAAGCTGTAAGGTGCTTAGGCCAGCTAAGCTTAAACGCGAGCTAAACTCAATATTGAGGCGGTTAGATGATGATCATCATCCGTTAAAACGATGCATTTTATTAAGCGAGCATAGCCTTGTTTTATTGTCTATAAACAAGAACCCTGAAGAGTTAACGCTATTAAAGAGCCAACAAAAAATTTAGAGTAATCATGAAAAATTTTGAAGATGAAGTTGTTAAAGTGATCTCTAAACTTACTTGTGATGGTTGTGGCGAACAAGCAACTCAAGATGACTACGAATTTCATGAGTTTATAAGTATTGATCATAAATGTGGCTATGGAAGTATTCACGGTGATGGCAATCAAATCAGTATTGATCTCTGCCAGAAGTGCTTTGCTGATATGTGCGGTGATAGTTTAACTGTTATTGAGCCTAATGAAGAAAAGCATGATAGTTGTTCACGAATTGATGTAAAAGATATTTTGTCAGCAAACAAAATAAGTAATCAGGAAGAGTTAACGTCTGCGTTAAAGCGGCTTGATAAACTGTGGGATGCTCAACACCTTTCAGAATCTGGAGGTGAGTTTCATCAACTAGTTGACTTGATTACTGCTTTTGAAGGGAAAAGCTGGGATTCATATTTTGGAACAGTTTATGCTGCATCAGATGATTTTATGTCGGAGCGTGCAATTACTGTTGGTAAATCTTAACAAAGTGGTGTTAACAGTAGTAGGTATTAACGATTTATATTCTGCTTGCATAGCCTTAAAAAGATTAACTATCTAGTGACTTAATGATCCCACATGCTTCAATAGTATTGTTTGAGCCACAAGCACTTGCCATCTGTTGTAACTCTGCTTTAAGCGCTCTTAATTCTTTCATACGCTTATTCACTAATGCGAGTTGCTGATCAATTAATGCATTAACGCTAGAGCAGCTTTCTTCTGGCTTATTTTTTAACTCTAATAGGCGTTTAGTATCATTGAGTGATATATCAAGGCTTCGGCAGTGCTTTACGAATTCCAACTGTTTAAGTGCTTTACTATCATACAACCTAAAATTCCCTTCGGAACGCTCTGGATGTGAAAGTAATCCTTCTCTCTCATAATATCTAATTGTCTGTATTGAACAGCCGGATTTTTTTGATAATTCACCTATTTTCATTAATTTTCACCTTTAACCTTGACTCTATAGTTACTATAGGTTTTATAGTTGCAGTATACAAGTGTATTGGAGGTAAAAATGAGTGGTTGTGGGTGTGAAGTTGAATTAAAAGATAGCCAACAAAAGACAGTGCTTTATTGGCTTTTGGCTATCAATGCCACGATGTTTGTTTTTGAAATTTGTTTTGGTTGGTTATCAGAATCAACGGCATTAATTGCCGACTCATTAGATATGCTAGCAGATGCTATCGTCTATGCAATTGCCCTATATGCAGTAGGAAAGTCAATCCAACATAAGGCTAATGCTGCTTTAGTGAGTGGTTATTTCCAACTAGGGTTAGGCGTGTTAATTCTATTGGATATTGCAAGAAGGCTTTATGGTGAAAGTGAGCCTCACTCTTGGTTTATGATTGGAGTAGGCTCGGTGGCTTTAGTTGCAAATGTGATTTGCCTTATCCTTATTCGAAAACACAACAACGATGAAATACATATGAGAGCGAGCTGGATATTTTCAGCGAATGACGTGATTGCAAACCTTGGTGTCGTTATCGCTGGCATATTAGTTATGGTGCTAGAGCAGCGCTGGCCAGATATCGTCATTGGAAGCATCATTTCAATATTAATTCTTCGAGGTGCTTACCGAATACTAAGTGATGCCAAACAAGAATTAGCCGTTGCTCAAAAAACATGTGAAAAACCAAGCGAAGAAAAACAAACAACCTCTTGTTGTTCAAAGTGAGGAGACACCTATGAATGCTAAATACTTAGAAAAAACCAAGATAATTAATTTTGAACATTCTAAAATTCATTCATTAATTACTAAACGTAAATGGCAAGAACTTGATGACTACAACAAAATTGGTGCAGCCTACCAGTTCGTTAAAGATGAAATATTATTTGGCTACAATGAAAGCGATGATATTTCAGCAAGCAGTGTTTTAGCTGATGGTTACGGCCAATGTAATACCAAAGGCAACTTGCTGATGGCCTTGTTGAGAGGGTTAGGCATTCAATGTCGATTTCACGGTTTCACCATCGATCAGCAATTGCAAAAAGGTGCCATACCCAGCTATGTATTTTGGCTAGCACCTAAATATATTATCCATAGTTGGGTTGAAGTTTATTTCGATGGGCGTTGGATTAACTTAGAGGGCTTTATATTAGATAGGCAATACTTAACCTCACTACAGCAGAAGTTTAACCAAGAAAAAGATGATTTTTGTGGTTATGGAGTCGCAAAAAAGTGCTTCTCTTCACCTGATACGGATTGGCGAGGAACAGATACCTATATTCAAAAAGAAGGAATTCATGATGACTTTGGGCTTTATGATTCCCCTGATGAATTCTATAGAGAAAAAGGCACAAATTTATCTGGAATAAAACGATGGTTATATCAACATGTGATCCGTCATTTGATAAATATGAATGTATCAAAGCTAAGAAATCAAAAAGTACTAGAGGTGCAAAATGCACAATCATAACCACAGTCATCATCATGGAAAAGACGACCGCATTGGATGGGCGTTTTTTCTGAATGTTACATTCACGATCATCGAATTTATTGGTGGGTGGCTTACCAACAGTACCGCTATTATGGCTGATGCAGTGCATGACTTAGGGGATAGTCTATCTATAGGCTTTGCTTGGATATTAAGTCGTTTTTCAGAGAAAGAAGCGTCAGATAAGTTTAGTTATGGCTATCGTAGACTTACACTCTTTGGCGCACTGGTAAATGGTATTGTTTTAGTTATTGGCTCAATTTGGATTTTATTTGAAGCCATACCAAGGCTGTCCAATCCAGAAATGCCAGTGGTTGAGGGGATGTTAGGGCTGGCCATACTCGGTGTTGCAGTAAATGGTTATGCGGTTTTCAAATTAAAAGCGGGTGAAACACTTAATGAAAAAGTGCTGACATGGCACCTTCTTGAAGATGTTCTTGGCTGGGTTGCTGTACTTATTGTCTCAATAGTTTTGATGTTCATAGAACTACCAATATTAGATCCACTTTTGTCGATTGGTTTTACGTTATTCATCTTGTTTAATGTCTTTAGAAATTTGAAATCAACACTCGTCTTGTTTCTTCAAGCTGCGCCAGATAAAGATACTCAAGATCGTATTAAACAATCACTAATTGAATTTCCCGAAGTTAACGGTATCCATCATATGCACTTTTGGTCACTAGATGGTGAAAGTCATGTTTTAACAGCGCATCTTGAGCTAAAAGATGACTTTGAAGTTGAGGACTTAATTAGGCTTAAACATGACGTTGCAGCTAAATTATCTTCCTATCATTTATCGCATACGACGATAGAGTTTGAGTTTCCTCAAGAAACTTGTCGTGATGAGAATGAAAATTAGGTAAATGGCTAGTCGATAAAGCTTTGCTCTGTTATATTGATTACTCAAGTTTTTATAGGTGTATATTTTGAATCTAAATGTTGTACTAAAAATGCTCTTAGTCGTTTCGATTGTTTTGCAATCGTTAACTGCTGTTGTATCCGCAACATCTGAGAATCACCAGGTAGATATAGAGCACCTTCAAACTCAACATGATCATGCAGATGATCGAAATATTTTAAATGATAATACAGATGATGAACAGCACGATGTAAAGGATTGTCATCACTGTGGTCATTGCAGTGGCAGCCACTTATCTTGGATTTTAGTCAGTAATTCCAATGTCGATGGTAAGCTAAATATTATCAATAAAACGCCTTATCAAATTGATCAAACAAGTACCTTTCTTGAAGCTATACTTCGTCCGCCTATTTCTTAATTAGATTAATTTTTAATGACCTATTTATCCTTTAATAATGGATAAAGGGTTCGTGTTTATTAATTTTAAAATTAAGAATTTTTATGTATATATATTTAAAAAATACAGGTTTAGTCCTGTCTTTATGCATGGTTGTGAGTTTTTCAGCTGCCAGTTATGGCAAAGAGAAAAATATTTCATGGCTAGATAGTCAAATAAATAAAGATCCCGAAGTTATAGCAGCGAAAGAGTTACTCAATGCAAGTAGTCATAGAGCCAAAGGTTTAACTCAAGCCGTTTATAACCCAGAGCTAGAAGCTAGTTATGAAAAAGAAGGTGATTTTGATAATTACTCCATTGGTATCAGCCAAACAATTGATTTCTGGGATAAGCAATCAGCAAATAAAAGCATTGGTGAAATTGATGTCTATGTAAACCAGCAACAATTGTTATCTTTACTCGATTCTAAAAAGGCTAACGCTTTAACTGCATTAGTTAATTGGCAAGCAGCAAAAGAAGCTGCTCAGTTACTTTCAGAAAGAGAAGAGCAATTGCAAACGCTCTTTGGCATTGTTGAAGATAAGCGAAAAGCCGGACTTTTAGAGCCACTTGACGCTGAATTGGTCTATTTAAACTTGTCCCAAATTTTCAGTGAAATATCTGAGTCGCAAATAGCATTGAAAAATGCAGAGGTAAAGGTTCAGGAGTTATTGCCTGATTGGACGCCTAATACTACAAATTTGTTTTCATTTACTTTTGGGGCAACAAGCTATTCATTTAACTCCCAGTGGGTTGAGGATCATCCAAAAGTTAAACTCGCTAGAGCGCAATGGAAGATAAAACAATCTAAGGCTCAGCTAACCACTATGGAATCTAAAGCTAATCCAACCATTGGCGTTAGCGCAGGGAAAAGTGGAGATGAAGACTTGGTTGGTGTGACTTTATCAATTCCTTTAAACATCAGGAATAACTATTCAGATACGGTTAAAGCCGCTTATTCAGAAGCCATTGCAGCAGAAGCTAACTTTCGATCGGTATATCGAAAGCAGTCTTTTGAAGCAAAAGCTAAATATGAATCGCTTAATATCAGTAAAAAATACTATGAGCAATGGCGAAAACTCACACAAGGCAGATTAGATAGCAGTGCGAATTTATTAAATAAGCGCTGGGAAGCTGGTGACATTAATACGTCTGACTACCTACTTGCATTAAATCAACGCGCGGAAGGGCTTCATGCAGGAATACGTTTGGAAAATCAATTCAAGCTTGCAGAAATATCCTTCGTTTTAAGTATGGGTCAGTTATCAAAATTTGAGATTTGAACGCTTTATTTTTTCAGTAGCGAAAAACGAAATCTTAAATTTATCAAAAATATAGGTTAAAAAAATGAATACAATATTTAGTAAAAAATTATTAGCCGTAGTAATTAGCAGCCTGTTAGTTGGGTTTACTACAAATCATGACGCTTTTGCACAGTCGTCAGATGGAACTGGTTCTGTCACAAACGTTTCGAAACAAGAAGAAAAAGAACATCAAGATGAGCATGAACACGAAAAGGGACATGAAGAAGATAAAGGTGACCATGACGAGCACGGCCATGAAGGTGGTAATAAAGAGGGAGAAGAAGGACATGAAGAAGGTATCACTATTGATCCAAAGAAGATGTCGCTTGCTAACATTAAAGTGGAAAGTGTTAAGCCTGAATATCAATTTAGCTCCGTATATGCACCTGGCGAAATAAAAGCTAATGGCTATAAAAGTTATGTGGTATCACCACGTACAGAGTCAGTCATTATCAGTCGCCATGCAGCGCTTGGCGAGTATGTAGAAATAGGTCAGAAGTTAGTTACATTATTTAGTGAAGCAATGGCACAAGCACAAGCTGACTATTTAATCGCTTCAACCGAATGGCAACGTGTAAAAAAGCTGGGTAATAAGACGGTGAGTGAAAGTCGATTATTACAAGCTGAAACAACATACAATGCGAGCTATGGCAAGCTCATTGCTTTAGGGTTAACTGAAAAAGCAATAAATGGTATTTCTAACAAAGACATTAAAGCATTTGGGCAATATGCATTAACGGCGCACCGTGAAGGTGTCGTGCTTCAAGACGACTTTATCCAAGGGCAACGTGTTGATGCTGGGGATTCAGTCATGTTGTTAGCTGATGAAAAACAACTATGGGTTGAAGCAAAAGTTTCTCCAAATAAAAAGCTAAATTTATCAATTGATTCTCCTGCGGTACTTAAATTAGAAGGCCAGAGTTACAATGCCAAAGTTATCCAAGAAGCCCATACAATTGATCCCGTAACTCGTACAAGAATTATTAGATTGGGGGTACAGAATGCTGATGATAACCTTCATTCAGGTATGTTTGTAAAAGTTTACTTTCAGTTTGCCACAAAGCAGAAAGTGATGGCTGTGCCAGAAGAAGCATTGATCCGCAGCGCAGATGGTGATTGGACCGTATTTGTCGAAGACCACCCTGGAGAATTTAAAGCTGTAGAAGTAGAACTAGGCCGAGCCTTAGGTGATTTTAGGGAAATCATTGGCCTTGATAGTGGGACGCGAATTGTAACCAAAGGCGCATTTTTTGTTGCTTCTGAAATCGCTAAAGGCGGATTTGATCCGCATAACCACTAAGGAGCAAGACTATGTTTAATAAAATAATAGATTGGTCTGTTAATAATAGACTCCTGATTTTGATTGCGCTGTTTGCCACAATTGTCGGCGCAATTATGGTTATACCAAAACTAAATTTAGATGCCTTTCCTGATGTTACTAATGTTCAAGTTGCTGTAAATACTGAAGCGCCAGGACTAGCTGCTGAAGAAGTTGAACAACTCATTACGTACCCCATTGAAGCGGTCATGTATGCCTTACCTGATGTAGAACAAGTGCGCTCAATTTCTAAAACAGGCTTGTCTGGCGTCACGGTTGTTTTCAAAGAAGGCACCGACATTTACTTTGCAAGACAACTTGTATTTGAGCGTCTTCAAGCCGCAAAAGAACTGATACCAGAAGGTGTCGGCACACCCGAAATGGGGCCAAACACCTCAGGGCTAGGCCAAGTATTTCAGTACCTTCTTATTTCAGATAAAGATGCAGGCTATGATGCTATGGCACTCAGGAGTCTCAATGATTGGGTAGTAAAATTACTCGTTATGCCTGTCGATGGTGTTACTGATGTACTCTCCTTTGGAGGTATTGTTAGGCAGTACCAAGTAAATGTAGATCCATCTAAGCTTCTTTCTTATAACCTAACGCAAGAAGACGTTGTTGGTGCCCTAGATAACAACAATGCCAATGTTGGCGGATGGTATATGAACCGTGGGCAAGAGCAGCTTGTTATTAGAGGTGCAGGTTGGTTTGAAAGTGGTGACGCTGGTATTAGTAATATCAAACAAGTTCCCGTCAAAACAGTTGATGGGACAGTTGTGACGGTTTCGGATATTGCTAAAGTTGAAATGGGCAGTGAAATTCGTCAAGGTGCTGTCACAATGACGCGCAAAACCGAAGACGGTAAAGTCGAAAATTTAGGTGAAGTTGTCTCTGGCATTGTCTTAAAACGCATGGGGTCTAATACTAAAGCCACCATTGATGGTATCAATGCAAGAATCCCATTAATTAATCAAGCATTGCCTAAAGGTGTTCGCTTTGAACCATTTTATGATCAGGCTGATTTGATTGAAAAAGCCGTTGATACAGTAGTTGATGCACTATTACTAGCATTTATTTTCATCTGTATTGTATTAGCACTATTTTTAATGAATATACGTGCAACCTTCCTTGTCCTAATATCTATTCCAATTTCAATTGGTATCGCGTTAATGATCATGGCTTGGTGGGGCATTTCTGCAAACCTTATGTCATTGGGTGGCATTGCCGTAGCCATTGGTATGCTAGTTGATGGTTCAGTCGTGATGGTTGAAAACATGTTTAAGCATTTAAATAGACCAGACTCTACCCATTTAAAAACTGTAAAAGAAAGAGTGCCTAGTGCTGATACTGATCCACATGATGTAGAACAAGATGAGCATGGTATTAAGTTACGTCTTCAAAATGCGGGTAAAGAAGTGGCTCGTCCCGTATTTTTTGCAGCTTCTATTATTTTAGTCGTATTTACGCCTTTATTTAGCTTTGAAGGTGTTGAGGCAAAGTTATTTCAACCTATGGCAATAAGCATCATTTTAGCTGTTATATCTGCTATTGTGGTTGCGTTGTTTGTTGTACCCGCTTTAGCTACTTATTTATTTAAGTCAGGTGTAAAAGAGAGGGAAAGCTTTGTTCTTAGGCCATTAGACAAACTCTACAGAAAAGGGCTTACATTCGCACTAAAACGCACCAAATTAGTCATTTCAGCCGCACTTATATTAGTTTTCTCTGCCTTTGCATTAGTTCCATTAATTGGTACTGAATTTGTACCTGAGTTAGAAGAAGGGACGATAAACTTAAGAGCAACGCT
>NZ_AUTH01000014.1:0-69581 GCF_000497975.1 Pseudoalteromonas sp. TB41
TGTAGTGGTACAGTGATTTTGGCCACCCATTAAGAAAGAAATGTTATGCTAATAAGCATACAAATTTGGGTGAAAAAATGACGAAATTAAAACGCGCAACGTATTCTGCGGCAATCAAATTAGAAACAGCTCAGCTTGTAGTTGACCAAAGTTATACTCAAGAAGAAGCAGCCAAAGCGATGGGGGTGGGTAAATCAACCGTCAGTAAGTGGGTTACTCAATTAAAGCAAGAGCGGAGTGGCCAGACACCATCTGCTTCACCAATGACGCCCGAACAAATTGAAATCCGCGAACTTAAAAAGCAAATCCAACGCATTAAATTAGAAAAGGATATATTAAAAAAGGCTACCGCTCTCTTGATGTCCGACTCCCTGAACAATTCTCGTTAATTGAGAAACTAAATCAACGAGAGCGTTACCCAATTAGCGTGCTGTGTAACGTATTCAATGTGCATCGTAGCAGCTATAAATATTGGGCTATACGGGATACAACGCCGACGCCAGAGCAAATAAGGCTAGAAGCTGAAGTTAAAGCCATACATGCAATGAGCGGCGGCTCAGCTGGGGCGCGGACAATCGCGGCAATAGCAACGAACAATGATTTTGAATTGAGTCGTTATCGTGCTGCTAAGCTAATGGTTAAATTAAAGCTTGAAAGCTGCCAAGTACCTCAACATTCATATAAACGCGGTGGTAATGAGCACCTTGAAATTCCAAATCTGCTTGATAGACAATTTGATGTTGTTGAGCCAGATACCGTGTGGTGCGGTGATGTGACGTATATTTGGACAGGCAATCGCTGGGCCTATTTAGCGGTCGTTGTTGATTTGTTTGCACGTAAAGTCGTTGGTTGGGCAATGTCGTTGTCGCCAGATACTAACTTAACGCTAAAAGCGCTTGAACTCGCGTATGAAAGCAGAGGTAAGCCAAGTGGACTGATGTTTCATTCAGACCAAGGTAGTCATTATACAAGTTTAAAATATCGTCAACGTTTATGGCGCTATAAAATTACACAAAGTATGAGCAGGCGCGGAAATTGTTGGGATAATGCGCCAATGGAGCGATTTTTTAGAAGCTTTAAAACGGAGTGGATGCCAAAGGTTGGATACGAAAACTTTAAAGATGCTAAATATAGTGTGAGTGATTATATCAACGGGTATTACAACAACGTTAGGCCACATCATTATAATGCCGGTTTAGCGCCAAATGAATCTGAGGTTAGATACCAAGATTCTAAAGCTGTGGCCAAATTTTATTGACCACTACACTCTTCCAATATCCATCTGCTCTTTAGTAAATGACAATAAAGAGAAAGAAACCTTGCCGTCTACCAGATAAACAAGAGGAAAATCTCTTTCAAATTCCTTTGTTCTGACATAACGTATATAATGACTACGTGAACCTAAGTTGTTTTTCATTTTTATTCTTCTAAGATTATTTGTGTTGTTATGTGTGTTGACGGAATTTACCGAAACACACTAACATTATTTATTAGTATTCACATTAAATTTTACATTAAACTTGATTATATTTTTAATCTAAGCCTTATTTGTATATTTTTATGTGGGTTTATCTTGACGGAATAAAAGCTTATTGCCCGTGATGAAGCGCTTCACCTTTCAGGCACTCAGCATATTTTAAATATTATGCAAGATGGCAAAGACGACCCTGAAATGGCAATTGTTGCTGCACAGTGCCGTGAAGAAGCAATCAAGATGTTTGTTGACGCTGCAGAGCAAGAAAAAGAATGGGCCGAGTACCTGTTTAAAGATGGTTCAATGATTGGCTTAAATAAACATATTTTATGTCAGTATGTTGAATACATTACCAATGCACGCATGACTGCTATTGGTTTACCAGCACAGTTTGATAATAACAGTAACCCTATTCCATGGATCAACTCATGGCTTGTTTCTGATAACGTGCAAGTTGCTCCACAAGAAGCGGAAATTAGCTCATACCTTGTAGGTCAAATTGATTCACAGGTTGATGCAGCTGAATTTGGTGACTTTGATTTATAATGACTGATAGAACCACTGCAAGTGTCACGCTTGCAGATAACAGCCAGTGCTTAGATTTTACCGCTGGCTGCCCTTCTCTTTTACACTGCTTAGAATCGAATAAAATTGATGTTGCTTACCAGTGCCGTGAGGGATATTGTGGTGCGTGTCGTGCTACGCTTGTCTCTGGTGAAGTCAATTACAATGAAGAACCGTTAGCCTTTGTGCGTGATGGTGAAATACTATTGTGTTGCTGCAAGCCCAATGGTGATATCAGTATTAATTTAAAGTAACTAGCAAACCACACAGTATAATGCCTAACAGCTCGCTTTATTCACTTACCTGTTTCTGCAATTATTACTCGAGTAATCGCGATTATAGCCGTGTTATTTACTCTGAATAAGTAGCAGGTACAAATCGGTAATGACCCGTAATTGTATAAGCAAAAAGCATATCGCTCATTTCAGGTCCGCGACCAATATTGTGCACAATAAGCGGTTGACCACTGTCCTGCGCTATTTCATTAACGACCATACCTATGTGCGGTAAATTGCCTGGCAGCATCCAAGTGACTATGTCACCGGTTTTATAATCAGCTGCATTATGCGATTTAGATAACACTTGAGCATGGCGCTCAAAGTAAACCTGTAAGTTAGGTACACGTCGATGATCAATGTTTTTATCTGGCTTGGTTAATCCCCAAATACGCTTAGAAGGATATGCGCGAAAATTGGCCTGCATGTCTTCATGTACTAACTTTTGTAAATCAATACCAAGCTGTCGATACGACCTAATTATAACATCAGTACATACACCAATATTAGCGGGTACATCGCCACCAGGGTATTCAAGCCTATGATAGGCGCTATCGTAAGTTACTTGTTGCGTTGTTCTGTGGATCAATGCGTTGACAATATCATGATTAAAATCGGCTGCCTTTACATCAAGGGCAGATAAAGCTAGTAAATAGAGCACAAAGCGCAACATATAAATTCCTTTTATAATATTTATTAACTAAAGCTGTTGAGTAATATAGTCAGGAATATTAAATTTATTTCCATTGCTGGTAAAGTGCGCATCAAGTGCATAGGCCATTTTTTCAAGCGGAGCATCATCATAACCACAGGTTTGGATTTCATTGATGTAGCGCATAATAAAAGCGTGAGCACCGAGCTCGTGCCATTGAACGACATGAGCCAGCTCATGAAAATGCACTCTTAAATTACGCGCAACATGAGGTAATATGTAATAAGTGTTTTTGTAGGTGATCCCTGCTACATCCATGTCAATAAAATCGCTTAAACCAATTTCACGTAAACCAGTAAAGTCAGGCTTGGGAATGTGTTCAACAACCACATAAAATGCAGTTTTCAAAAAATCATGTGGGTAAAAGCCATCAAATTCGCTAACAAATGTATCACAGCATATTCTTTGATGAACATACTCACTATTCGTTTTATCAATCCATTGTTCTATTTGCGCTAGCATGTTTTCTCCAAAAAATTTGCTTAGTGACTTAATTTAAGCATAAACATTTAATGACGCAGAATTTGCTATTATCAATAAAAAAGCGCCAATGGTATTATTACTGACGCTGATTATTAATAATGGCTATAAAATTGCCTAGCCTTCTTCTTCAACCAATGATTCTAATAACTCATGGATCTCTGATTTTAATTCTTTGTCTTCAATTTTATTCGCACTGATTTTAGCATCTTGCAGATTTTTAATTGCCGCTTCTTTATCACCCAGCTCAAGCTGTAAAGTAGCCATAGAAAAGGCAACAGACGACATATGATCTTTGTTATTAATTTCTATCGACTTCTGTAACGCTTTTTCGTAAGTCTCGATAGCTTCTTCTAGCTCTTCGGTGAAATCAGCCAATGTTTCCCACTGTACAGGGTGATCCTTCGCTGTATTTTCGTTTTCAATACAAATAGCTTTTAGCTCAGCATATAAAGATTCAAACTGTTTAGTATCATTTTTATTAGCCGCTGCCATCAGCTTTTCCGCCAAATCGTGAACCGCTTTGTATACTTTAGTATTCATAATTACTCGCTACCTTATTAACGCGCCTTTTTTGACTTATTAAAGGCATCGTATTCGAAATATATTCCCTAATAGTACATTATTATTAAGCGCTGCGTTGTTACAAAAGTATTATAAGCGATAAAAACAGAGGTTTAATTTAAAAACCTGGATATTACAGTGCTACACTTAACGCTTAATTTAAGTCGCAATAGTAAATACCTACCCTATGCAAAATTGCAATCAATGCGGTAAATGCTGCACTAAATATGGTGCGGCAGATTTAGATACAAATCAGGATGAAATTGAAATGTGGGCGTTATTCAACCCAGAAATATTTCAATATGTTAAAAACGATCAGTTATGGTTTGATCCCAAAACAGGCGAGCAATTAACGCAATGCCCATTTTTAGTACTTAGCAGTAAAAAATATCCACAAGAAAAAGATAAATATACATGCAGTATTTACCATGACCGTCCTCAAGATTGCCGACACTACCCAAGTTTAATTTCAGAAATGATAAACGATGACTGTGAAATGCTTGAACCAATCGATAAACAAAATCCTTTCAAAGCACAAAAAAAATTAGACATACTAATGATAGACAGCCGCTCTTAAGCGAATAAATATAACAAATGCACTGATCTGTAATAATGAGCTGGTAATGTAAATTTAACGCGATTATTTTGCCATTCAACGCAAAATTAAAAGTTATAGTATAACATTGTTGATGATGCCATTTTGTAGTGTTATATTATATCACAACATAACAACCACGATTCGAAGTAATTATGACAAAGTTAACACTCATATCCTCAGCGCTACTGTCTGTTTTGTGTTCTCACTCTGCCCTAGCAGCAACGATTAACGGCACAGTAACAGATTCAAAAAAACAACCTATTGCTAATGCAACTATCCATGTTCATGGAAAGTCACAAAGCGTGAAAAGCAATGAACAAGGTCAGTTTAGCATCGACATAGATGCTAAAAGCCAATTACATATTAGTAAAGATAACTACATCGATTCACGTATATCGCTTGAGAATGTAGACGATACAATTACTGTTACATTAAAGCCGTCTTCGGTTGAAACTGTGGTTGTGTATGCCTCGGCACTGCATAAAAATAGCTTAGAAATGATTTCACCTGTAAGCGTACTATCAGGGGATGAACTAAAAAATAAAGCGAAACCGACCCTAGGTGAAACACTTAAAGGAATACCAGGAGTAAACGCTAGCTACTTCGGCCCTGTCTCTTCAAGTCCGATTATTCGTGGCCTAGGTGGTCCTCGTGTTAAAATTACTCAAAACGGTTTAGATAGCAGTGATGCATCACGTATCGGTCCAGATCACGCGACATCAAGTGATAGCTTAGCCGCTGAACAAATTGAAGTACTACGAGGCCCAAGCACCCTACTATATGGCTCTGGTGCTATTGGCGGTGTAGTAAATGTGGTTGATAACCGTATTCCAACCAATAATATTGACGCACTCTCGGGAGCGGCACAATACACACACGATACCGTTTCAAATGCGAACACCTATGCGGCAAAATTAGAAACAGGCAGCAATAACTTTAATTTTCATTTTGATGGCACCAAACGCAGTGGTGATGACTATCAAACGCCTCGCTTTAACCTACCAGATGAACATGAAGAAGGTGAAGTACACATTGAGGGCGATGAAGAAACAGCCACTTCAGTTGAAAATACTTTTATCGACAGTGAAACAGTGAACTTTGGTACCAGCTATGTCGGTGAGCATTTAACCGTTGGCTTTTCATACGGCAATATTGAAACAGACTATGGCATTCCAGGGCATTCACATGATCACGGTCATGCCCATGAAGAAGAAGGCGATCATGAAGATCATGCGGATGAAGAACATATAGAAACTCCCGTTTATGCTCATTTAGAGCAAGATCGTTGGCAAGGACTGGTAAGCTATGCATTTCATGATAACTGGATTGAATCGATTAATCTTCGTCTTGGCTACACCGACTACACTCACAGTGAAATTGAAGATGGCGCGATTGGCACCACGTTTAGTAACGAAACCACTGAAGCACGTTTAAATGTAGAGCATCAGTTAGGCCAATGGCATGGCATGATTGGCTATCACTATAGTGAATCTGATTACGATGCAATTGGCGAAGAAGCGTTTACGCCTGCAAGTGTCACTACCACTCATGCGTTATATTTACTTGAAGAACGCACATTTGGCGATGTCACCGTAGAGCTTGGCGCCCGCCTAGAAGATTATGATATCAAAAGTGATGTAGATACACATCAGCACAGCCATGATGAACAACCTGTATCGGCAGATGAGACTATTAACTACACCCAAAGCTTTACTAATGTAAGTGCCTCAGCCGGTGCAATTTGGGAGTATATGCCAAGTCACAACCTAGCCGTTAGCTTATCACATTCAGAGCGTGCGCCACTTTCAGCTGAGTTACTCTCTAATGGTGTGCATGTTGCTACAGGTACTTATGAGCTTGGTTTGGGCTATCATATTGAAGGGGCAGAAGCGCATTTTGAACCTGAAGAAATTAAACAAGAGACCTCAACCAATCTTGATATTAGTTTACGTCGTTTTAGCGGTGACTTTGGCTACACCGTCAACTTTTTCTATAACGATATTAAAAACTTTTATTATCAACAAAACACCGGATTAGTGTTTGATGAGATGGATGGCTTTGAGTCTGCTGCCAATGGACACAGCGATGCAATTGATGTTTATCAATTTACCAGTAAAGATGCGCAGCTTTATGGTTTTGAATTTGATGTACATTATCAAATAAACCCCAGCGCCATGGTAAAAGTATTTGGTGACTCTACTCGCGCCAAACTAAAAGATAATGAAGGTAATTTACCACGTATCCCTGCCAATAAATTGGGCTCAGAACTACAATATACCCTAGGTAATGCGCAATTTACCTTAACAGGAACCCATTACTTTGAGCAAAATGATATTAGTGCTTACGAAACGGCAACGGATGGCTATACATTAATTGATTTACAAGCCAATTATCAACTTGATTTAGGCGCAGTTGACACGCAGCTATACCTAAGTGTTGATAACATTACTGATGAACTTGGTTTTGTACATAGTTCATTTATTAAAGATACGGCACCTCTTCCTGGACGTAACTTCCAATTTGGCGTTAGAGGCTACTTTTAAAACGCGCTCATTTTTAATCAGACAATAAAAAACCGCATTCGTAATAATGAATGCGGTTTTTTTACAACTAAATTCTAATTAAAGAATTGCGTGTAACTCAACGTCAAATACTAGAGTTGAGTAAGGTGCGATTGCAGCACCGGCACCACGTTCACCATAAGCAAGCTCATGAGGAACGTATAAACGCCATTTAGTACCTACTGGCATCATTTGTAATGCTTCAGTCCAACCTTTGATCACGCCACCTACTGGGAATTCAGCAGGTTGACCGCGCTCGTATGAGCTATCAAAAACAGTACCGTTTACTAAAGTACCGTGGTAATCAACACGTACTGTAGACTCTGCAGTTGGCTTTTCGCCTTCACCTGTTGCAAGTACTTCGTACTGAAGACCTGACTCAGTAACTGTAATTTCAGGACGTTTTGCGTTTTCTTCTAAAAATGCAATACCTTCAGCAGCCAATACTTTAGCTTCTTCTTCACGACGAGCTTGGATCTCTTCGTTGATTTTCTCAAATGCAGCTTGGATCTCAGGGATCTCTACTTGAAAAGCACTGCCTGCATACGCATCTTTCATGCCTTCAAATACTGAATTTAAGTTTAAACCTTCAAAAGGGTTAGCCTTAAGTTGCTCACCCATTTGTAAGCCAATACCGTAACTTGCTTTTTCAGCATCTGTAGTAAAATTATCTGACATAATGTGTTATTCACGTTTTGTTAGTTAAAAGACCCGTATATGCTATCACAAAATAAAAGCCGTTTGGGGCTAGTTTTTATTGAGTTTTTCTTTAATTAAACCAATAGCAAAGGTACACACAGGTAAACTGAGCAAAATTCCAACAAGTAAGCTCATCGGCAACAATCCGACCACGCCGATCAACAAAAGAGGCACAGCCACCAAACCGATAATGCCAATGTAAAACGCGCCCCACACTGGCCAAAAATGATCGTATTTTGTGATTAAATGCCCGGATAAAAGATTAAACCCGATGCCATATAAGAAAGTCATCATCAGCGCATTATCTGGGTATGCATCAATGGCCATTTTTTGTAATAACGATATGGCACTTTGGTAACAATAACCAAACACAGTCCATAGCAGGATGTGCTTAAGTAAACGTTTAGAGAAGGATAACTCCGGGGACTGTGACATAATAAAGCTCCAGATAGCAAAAAACCGCCAATAAGGCGGTTTTTTAAATAATGGTGGAGAGATAGGGATTTGAACCCTAGAGGGGCTATAAACCCCTGCCGGTTTTCAAGACCGGTGCATTCGACCACTCTGCCATCTCTCCGTACGGCGCGCATAATAAGATCATACGCTTAGCTTGTAAAGCCCTATTTTACTAAAACTGATTAAATAGTTAAATATTAACCAAGATAGTCATAAACCCTAGTAATATTGTTTAGGTCTGCGGGCAATCCAAGAACATACTAAACACACCAATAAGCTGGCAGTTAAAAATGCAATACTTTGAAATATTAAATCGAAGCGGTTTAAATCATCACTTGGGATCACAACTAACACAAACGAAGGTAGGACGGTGAATAATAGAACATAGCAGCATATTTTAAAGGCTCTGCCAAAATCAAATCGTCGAGACTGTTGCATCCACCATGTTAGTAGTACTAGGACGCCCATCGCAGTTGCAGCAATAAAGTGAGCTGCTTGTGTATTCATTGCAACATAAAATGTCGCAAGCGCGCCAACAACACCCCAGATTGACCAAGCAAACCAGTTTTCTTTTTCACGTAAAAATAAATTTCCCATCATTTTCGTCTTCTTTATCGTTATTATTGGTAAGACTTTCCATACATTACCAAAAAACAACCGATTAAAAAACAAACTGAAGAAGATTTATTGCGTATGGTGCTTCCGTGCGCTTCTCGCAGCTACAATATTAACCGCGGTAGTGTAACACGATTAACTTAATGAATTATGACTATATTGAATATAAAAAGTTCATCCTATTGCTACAAAAAACTAAAATAGTTTTCTGGCTTATGGCGCGGTGACTTTTTACACTCAACTGCTGGCGTCCCTAAATACAAATAACCCACTATTTCATCATCATTATTTAAGTTAAGCGCGTGTTTAACACTGGGGCTTTGTGCAAAGTAACCTGTGCGCCAAATACCGCCAAGCCCTTGTGCAAATGCGGCTTGTTGCATAGCCAGCACGCCACAGCCTGCACTTTGAACTTGTTCTATTCTTGGTACTTTTGGATGTTGTTGATATTTTGCAATGGCAATAATGATCATGGGTGCTCTAAGGGGTAACTCTTTAGCACGATTAATTACTTTTTCAGCTTGCTGCTCGGCCAAAGCGCTTTGATAATAAATTTCACCCAACTTATGACGTGCATCCCCTTGAACAATGATATATTGCCAAGGCGCAATACAGCCATGATCGGGAACTCTGAGCCCAGCCTGCTGAATAATGTTTAGTTGTTCTTCATTAGGGCCTGGCTCTGTCAGTTTTGCATCTGACTGGCGGGTTAATAAAAGCTCAATAGCATCCATTATAATTACTCAAAAGACAAAACAATAGCATACCATTGAAACCCTTAGGTTAAAATATAATGGGCACCCCGCTGTTATTATTTGCTTATCAAGAAAGTACCTAGGTTAAAAAAGCACACAAATAATATCGCAACCCAAATAGCCGTGTATTTGTGCCATTACAAAATGGCGCTAGCCTTTTGCGTGTAAATAATTAGGTCGAACTAATGAGGGGCTTTATAGATTTAATTTTGCCAGTTAAGCGTTGTAGCCGAGGCACCATTGAAAGTCGCAATAGCGTATTTATTAGCTATACAAGGAATGGGATAAGGTAAAAATCAACAATATAAGGGTCTGATTATAAGTTAACTATCTTTAAAAAATAATCAGACCCGTGTACTTACTTAAATTGCATATTAGATACTGCGTGCAACTTGTAAAGCTTCAAATATAGCGCGCTTGGCATCAATAGCCGCTGCCAGTTTAGCGCCACCAATAACATGAACCTTGGCATTCTCTGCTTGCGCCTTAAATAGTTCGTCATTAGACACTTGGCCAATACAAGCAATCACAGTATCAACTGGCAATACTTGCGTTTCGCCAGAAACACTTATAGTTAGGCCGTTTTTATCAAAACGATGGTACTGGCAATTGGCAATTTGCTTAACGCCATGTTGTTTAGCAACTTGACGATGTATCCAACCGGTTGTTTTACCTAAATCACCACCAAAGCGCCCTTCACTGCGTTTAAGCATATAAAGTTGACGCTCATCTTTATGAGGCTGAGCATCGCACTCTATTCCCCACTGGGTTTTAAAGTCGCTGATACTTTGTGATTTATGTTCACTTAAAAATGCCACCATATCAAAACCGATACCGCCTGCGCCTAAAATCGCAATCGAGTTACCAAGTTCAACCTCACCGCGAATGACTTCATCGTAGGCAAAAACACGTTTGTCATCACTACATTCTATAGAGGCTTCACGTGGCCTTACACCCGTGGCAAAAACCACATCGTCAAACTGACTTAGCATACTATCATCAAATGCTTTTCCTAATTCAATGGTGACGTTTAAACGCTTAAGTTCATTGGTAAAGTAAGCCAATGTATGGTTAAAGTCTTCTTTACCAGGTATTTGCATGGCTAAATTAAACTGCCCACCCATATGCTGCTTTTGGTCAATAAGCGTTACATTGTGACCTTTTTGCGCTAAGTAGCAACTTGAAGAAAGCCCAGCAGGACCCGCTCCAACCACTAATACATTTTTAGCTGTTGCGGCTTTTTCTAGAGGGTAATCAAGTTCAAAACCCGCTTGTGGGTTAACTAAGCAAGTGGCACGTTTACCTTTAAATACATGGTCTAAACAGCCCTGATTACACCCTATACAAATATTAATATGTTCAGAGCGCTTGGCTTGATATTTATTAAAGAACTCAGGATCGGCAAGTAAAGGGCGCGCCATAGAGATTAAATCAGCTTCACCCGCCGTTAAAATATCGTTGGCAATCTCTGGTGTATTAATGCGGTTTACGGCAATAACAGGCACGCTAATAACATCTTTCAACCGCTTTGACGCTTCTTTAAATGCGCCTGGGGGTACCATGCTTGCAATTGTCGGTACCCGTGCTTCATGCCAACCAATGCCAGTATTAAAAATATCAACACCTGCTTTTTCAAGTGCAATAGCTTGTTGTGTTACTTCCTCAGGAGTTGAGCCATTCGGAATTAAATCGATAACAGACAGTCTAAAAATAATTAGAAATTTATCTGAAACTTTAGCTCTTACTGCTTTTACAATCTCAACAGCTAAACGCATTCTGTTTTCAAGACTGCCACCAAACTCATCGTCTCGTTTGTTTGTATGCGGTGCCATAAATTCATTAATTAAGTAACCTTCAGAGCCCATCACCTCTACGCCGTCGTAACCTGCTTTTTCTGCTAAATATGCAGAGTGAGCAAAATCTTTAATGGTTTTTTTAATTGAACTTAAAGACATAGCCTTAGGTTTATAAGGATTGATCGGTGCTTTTATCGCACTTGGGGCTTGATTGAATGGATGATAAGCATAGCGCCCAGCATGCAATAACTGCAGGCAAATTTTACCACCATGTTGATGAACAGCTTGTGTATAAGCGCGGTGTTTAAAAACATCATAATAACTATTAAATGATGATGAAATAGGCGTTAACTTGCCGCGAAGATTAGGGCTATATCCCCCCGTAATGAGCATTGCTGTGCCACCTTTAGCACGTGCTTCATAAAAAGCACGAAGGCGTTTACGATTATGCCATCCCTCTTCGAGGCCGGTATGCATTGATCCCATTACTAAACGGTTACGTAATTGTGTGTGTTTTAGTTCTAATTTTTGTTCTAACATCCTGTGCCCCAATAACTGGTCTAACCTGTGTGCATTTAGTCAATTCTGCTTTAATGACCAACAATAAGCAATATATGAGCAGATTAAACTTAATAATTTTTTAACTTAAAACCTGTTGACTGCGTTTATATTGACCAATAGCGTGAGTTAAAAGTAGTGACTACAGCCATAATTTCAGTAATTATTTATTAAATAAACACGTGTTTAATCTCAAGTGTAATTGAATTTATAAATGTTTCGTTACGATTTAGCAGTTAAATTTATTTATATTCTACGCTAAGATGGCAATAACTTTTTAGCTGTACCAATTTAAGGAGCTATTTTGATAGCAAAGGTATTTAAAGGTATATGGACGGGGATCAACTTCTCACGTCGTTTAATACTCAACGTATTGTTTTTATTTTTGGTCGTCATTTTTATCGTATCGGTATCAAGTGACGGTGATAAAATTATTGTCGAAGAGGGCTCTGTTCTTAGACTTAACCTTAATGGCCCTATTGTCGAAGAAAAAACCTATATAGACCCTGTTGAAGCCGCTATCAATGATGCAACGGCCAGTGCTGACTCACCCAGTGAAATATTGCTCGACGATGTAGTTGAAGTAATTAATGAAGCAGCACAAGACTCGCGTATAAGCGCTATTTTGCTTGATTTACAAGAAATGCCAAAAGCACATTTAAATAAGCTCAAACAAATTACGCAGGCACTTGAAACATTTAAAGCAACTGGTAAAAAAGTGATTGCCTCAGGGTATTACTACACCCAAGCACAATATTACATTGCCGCGCATGCAGACGAAATTGCGATGCATCCTTATGGTAGTGTGCTTATTGAAGGCTACGGTATGTACCCGCTTTACTTCAAAGACGCATTAGAAAAATTAGAAGTCACTCAGCATATATTCCGTGTAGGTACCTTTAAATCGGCCGTTGAACCGTTTATCAGAAATGATATGTCAGAGGCAGCTAAAGAAGCAAACCGCGTATGGCTTGGTGCTTTATGGAATGAATATAAGCAAGACGTTAGTGCTGTACGTCCTTTTGATGAGTCAAACTTTGATGAAACAATGGATGTTTATTTAGCTAAAATGCAAGCCGCTAATGGTGATGCCGGTAAATATGCACTGGATAACCAATGGGTTGACTCATTAAAAACCAATCAGCAAATTCGCCAACAATTAATTGAATTGGTTGGAGAAAATGAAGATGGAAAAACATTTAAACAAGTCTCTTTTGGTGAATACTTAAGTTTAGTAAAACCGCCTATTGAGTTTGATAACCCTATGACTGAAAAAGTCGCTGTTGTGGTTGCTAAAGGCACTATTGTTGATGGTGAACGCCGTGCTGGTGAAATTGGTGGTGATTCAACTGCAGCCCTCCTTCGCAAAGCCCGACTTGATGACAAGGTTAAAGCGGTGGTTTTACGAATAGATTCAGGCGGTGGCAGCATGTTTGCCTCAGAAGTAATTCGTGCTGAAGTACTTGCACTTAAAGCTGCTGGTAAACCCGTTATTGCATCAATGAGCTCAGTAGCTGCATCAGGCGGTTATTGGATTGCATCGGCGGCCAATGAAATTTGGGCAGCGCCGAGTACAATTACCGGTTCAATTGGCGTATTTGGTACCTTTATGACATTTGAAGATACCCTCGCTAAAATAGGCGTGTATTCAGATGGCGTAGCGACCACCGAATTGGCAGGTTTTTCAATCACTCGCCCACTTAACGAGAAAATGGCTAAAGTTATTCAAATGAGTGTTGAAGAAGCATATGGACGCTTTTTAGATGTGGTTGCTGAGGCACGTAATATGACCCCAGAGCAAGTTGATAAAATTGCCCAAGGTCGGGTATGGATTGCCTCTCAAGCTCAAGAGCTTGGTTTAGTTGATAAACTTGGTAATAAACAAGATGCGATTAAAGCAGCTGCAGAGCTTGCAAAGCTTAACTACTATGACGTTAAAACAATTAAGCAATCGCTTAGCCCACAAGAAAAAATGCTTCAAGATATTTTCGGCAGTGCCGCCGTTAAATCAGTACTTGGGCTTGAAACACAAAAAACAGCAGTATTAGCCAGCCAAGCTAATCTGCAAAGTGTTATTAAACAATTAAGCAGTGAAGTAGAAAACCTAAAAGATTATAACGATCCACAAGGTGTTTATGCCCGCTGTTTAGAGTGTACAGTTGCACAATAGTGCCTTAACAGGCTGTATTGATTAGCAGTTAGCGTTATACTAAGCCCAGTTTTTTTACTGGGCTTTTTTTATGAAACGTAAACGCATTTATATCGCTTACACTGGCGGTACCATAGGAATGAAAAAATCAATCCGCGGCTATATTCCTGCTGAAGGGTTTTTAACCGAAACCGTGGTTAATAACGCAGAGTTTAATCGTGAAGAAATGCCACTATTTGATATTCATGAATACTGCCCGCTTATAGATTCTTCAGATATGTCACCGGCTCATTGGCAACTCATCGCCGATGACATAAAAAGTAAATACCAAGATTACGATGGCTTTGTGGTACTGCATGGCACCGATACTATGGCCTATACTGCATCAGCTCTTTCGTTTATGTTTGAAAACTTAACTAAACCTATTATTGTGACCGGCTCACAAATTCCGCTGTCTCAATTACGCTCAGATGGCCAAGTTAACCTACTTAATGCAATGTATTTAGCGGCTAACTATCCCATTGCAGAAGTCAGCTTATTTTTTAATAATCAGTTGTTCAGAGGTAATCGTGCCACTAAAGCCCATGCAGATGGGTTTGATGCATTCGCCTCACCTAACTTAGAGCCGCTTGCACTTTCAGGTATTAATATTCAGCTGATCAAAGGGCAATTAAGCCCGTATGTAGAAAATGAACTCCAAGTTACCCCTATTACACCGCAAGCTATTGGCGTGCTGTATTTATACCCAGGGATCAGCAAAGAAGTAGTAAAAAGCTTAGTTAATGGCAATATTAAAGCCCTTGTACTGCTAAGCTTTGGTGTAGGCAATGCGCCACAAGACCCTGAGTTTTTAGCGATTCTGGATGAAGCAAGTAAACGGGGTGTTATTATTACTAATTTAACCCAATGTTTAAAAGGCCAAGTGAACATGGGCGGTTATGCCACGGGTAATGCGCTGTTAAACATAGGCGTGATCAGCGGTTACGATATGACCTTAGAAGCATGCTTAACTAAGCTGCATTACTTGTTTAGTCAAAACCTAGAAATTGAAACAATTCGCCATTTAATGCAAGATAACCTGCGTGGTGAGCTGACCCGTTAAGTAATCAGTTAAGCGAATAACAAAAAAGGACGCTACTTAGCGTCCTTTTTAATTACTTAGATTTTATTAACGAACTTTTGCGTCAATATCAACTAAGTCAGTTAAATGACACGTTTCACCACTGTGGGTTTTAATGCCATGCTCACCAAAGTAATCACGCTGGGCTTGAACTAAGTGCCCATTACTTGGTGTTGTTAGCGTTGCTAAGTAGGTTTGTGTTGCACTAAGCACAGGAAACGCCAGACCCGTCATAACGGCTTGGCCAGTCACTTTACGCATCGCTAATGACTCTTTTTCAAGGGTATCAATAAACTCAACGCCTTGCGCTACACTATCAAGGTAATCAGCACGGATAATACACCCTGCACGCCATGTTTGTAGCGTTTTCGCTAAATCAACTTTCCATTGATGAGTTCGTGAAGCGCCTTTAATTAATGCAAGTCCTTGACGATAGGCCAACAGGCTCGCAAGGGTAAACGCATCTTTTAATTCATCTAAATCAATATCAACTTGCGTGGTATTTTGTGCGCTGTATGTCATTTCTTGTGCGGCAGTGGTATTACACGCATTGGTTAAATGACGAGCTTGTACAGCAGCCACTAACGACGGTACCGCAATACCTAATTCAAGGGCGTTTTGTGCTGTCCATAAACCGGTGCCTTTTGCGCCTACTTTATTGTCAATTAAATCTACAAGCGGCACATTATGCGAATTTTCAAGTGATAAAATATGGCTTGAGATTGACAGTAAATAGCTATTTAGTTGCCCTTGAGACCATTCGTTAAATATCTCTGCAATTTCTTTAGGTGAGCGATTAGTGCCGTGACGCAATAGCTGATACATTTCTGCAATCAGTTGCATGAGTGCGTATTCAATTCCATTGTGAACCATTTTTACAAAATGGCCGCTAGCTGACTGCCCTACACGCGCAAAACACGACTCGCCTTTATAGCTTGCAGCAACCTTTGTAAACCATGGCTCGACACGCTCCCAACCACCTTCAGAACCACTGGCCATCATAGCTGGACCGTGACGTGCACCCTCGGCACCGCCTGAAATACCCATAGTGGCAAATTCAAACTTATCTTGGTATTTGAGCTTACGGTTAATACCGTCTTTATAATTACTGTTACCACAATCAACAATAATATCACTACACTGAACACCCGCTTCAATAAGCTCGTTGCAAACCGCATCAACTAACTCACCAGCAGGCACAAGTAATAAAATAGAACGCGGTGCTTCTAAACGCCTAACCATATCCCCTAAATCAGAGACAATGTGAAGTTTATCAGCCATGCCTTGTGATTTAGCACAACTTAGTAATTCTTCACCCGCATTTGGGTTTTTGTCATAAGCGACAAGCGTTATCCCTTTTTCAATCAAGTTCAGGGCAAGATTTTTCCCCATAACGCCTAACCCTACTAATGCAACTTGCATTTAGTGCCCTCCTCGGTAACAACTATTTGGTTAGTAAATTAAAATAATACCGCGTGCATTATACTCAGACCGCAGCCATGAGCAAAGCTACATGCATTTATTACAGCTAAAATAAACGCCGCAATTATATCAAACAACCGCCCTCTCAGGGGAAGAAATAGCAGTGCTATTTAAATTTTTAGATCATTGACGCCCTGTGACACCGGTGTCATAATGATGACATATTCATTTTGTATATAATAGTCGCAATGTTATAAAAATTGCATAAAACTAAAGATTGCTCTTTATTAGTAATCGCTAAAAACAAAATAACCGTCAACTTGCTTAAAAAAAGCACACAGGAGAATTTAATGTTAAGACGTACAAAAATAGTCGCGACACTTGGACCTGCAACAGATAGAGATAATAACTTAGAAAAAATTATTCGTGCAGGCGCAAATGTCGTTCGATTAAATTTCTCACACGGTGTTGCACAAGATCATAAAGACCGTGCACAAGCTGTTCGAGATATTGCAACTAAACTTGGTAAGCACATCGCGATTCTCGCTGACTTACAAGGCCCAAAAATTCGCGTTTCAACCTTCAAAGAAGGCAAAGTGACCTTATCTGTTGGTGCAAAATTTATTCTTGATGCCAAAATGGAAAAACGCCAAGGCGATATTAACGCCGTCGGTATTGACTATAAAGAGCTACCACAAGATGTTGCCCCTGGTGATTTATTGCTATTAAACGATGGCTTAATTCAACTCACCGTAGAAAGTGTTGAAGGTCACTTAGTTCATACCATTGTGACTGTTGGCGGCGTACTTTCTAATAATAAAGGGATTAACCGTCTAGGTGGAGGCTTAACGGCACCTGCATTTACGGAAAAAGATAAAGAAGATTTAATCACCGCTGCTGAAATTGGCGTTGATTACATTGCAGTTTCTTTTCCTCGCAGTGGCGATGATATGCGTTATGTGCGTTCATTAGCGGAGGCTGCAGGCTCTAATGCACAGCTTTTAGCTAAAATTGAGCGTGCTGAAGCAGTAGAAACACAAGAAGCAGTTGATGACATTATTTTAGCGTCTGACGCTGTTATGGTTGCCCGTGGCGACTTAGGTGTAGAAATTGGTGATGCTGCACTAATGGGTAAACAAAAACTCATTATTCGTCGTGCTCGTTCATTGAACCGTACCGTTGTAACCGCTACGCAAATGATGGAATCGATGATCGATAACCCTATGCCAACACGTGCAGAAGTTATGGATGTTGCCAATGCAGTACTTGATGGCACAGATGCAGTGATGCTTTCTGCTGAAACAGCCGCTGGTGATTACCCGGAAGAAACCGTTGCTACTATGGCGCGTGTTTGTTTAGGTGCTGAGTCGCAAAAAGAAACACACGTTTCTAAACATCGTTTAGACAGCCGTTTTTCTTCTAATGCCGAATCAATTGCCTTATCAGCTATGTATGCAGCTAACCACTTAGACTCTGTTAAAGCGATTATCACCCTTACTGAGTCAGGTAGCACGGCAAAATTGATGTCGCGTATTAGCTCTGGACTGCCTATTTATTCACTTTCACGTCATGCAAGTACATTAGGTCAAACAGCGCTGTATCGTGGTGTTTACCCTGTATTTTTTGACTCTACAAAATGTGAAAAAGATAGCATGGTTAAAGATGCATTAAGCACACTCGTAGCCGCAGGCTCTTTACAAGCAGGCGATACCGTGATTATTACCCACGGCGATGCGATGGAAACGATTGGTGCAACCAACACGATGAAAATAGTCACTGTTTCGTAACTGTAACGCGCATAAAAAAACGCGAGCTATATGCTCGCGTTTTTTATGCTATTTATTAAAATTAGCTTGCTAATGCTGCTTTTACTTTATCACGGTAACTTCTACTTACTTTGAGCTCTTGTCCGTTATCTAACACTAATAAATATTCACCACTAACCTGAGTTACCAGCTTGCTAATTTGTTTGGTGTTAACAATCGCGCTGCGATGAACACGTACAAATAAGCTTGGATCTAATTCTTGTTCAAGCTCTTTCATGGTTTTACGTAATATATGCGTTTGCCCATCTTGGCAATGCAGACACATGTAATCACCTGCCGCATCTACCCACTGTATAGTAGCAACGGGTACTCTGACAATTTCGCCCTGCTCTTTTACGGCCAATGATTCAGGATAACGACGATCTGTAAGGGTATCGCCAGTGGCTAATTTCTTTAAAATTTCTTCGCAGTTATTGCCTGTTATCCCTGCTACGAAACTCGCTAGTTTTTTCTTATGGGCGTTATCCTGCTGAGTTTTTAAATAGGTATGCACTTTTTCTACCGCCTGTTTTAATCTGTTATCATCAACGGGTTTTAAAATGTAATCTAAAGCATGAATTTCAAATGCTTTAACAGCAAAGTGATCAAACGCCGTAACAAACACAATGGCAGGTAAATCTTTACTGCTTTCACTTAAAACACGTGCGACTTCAAAACCGTTCATACCAGGCATTTGAATATCAAGAAAGACAAGATCAATTTTTTCGTTTTTACAACTTTCAATCGCATCAAAACCTGAGCTACACAGTTTGATCACTTCAATATCAGAAAACTCTTCAAGCCTGACGGCTAAACCTTTACGTGCTAATGGTTCATCATCAACAATAAGCGTTTTTATTCTTGTCATTTCTTCACAGCCTTCTCAAACGGGACTCGCAGATTAACTTTTAATCCACTTGGCGTATTATGTGATAATACAAACGAGTAATTATTTTCGTAGAGCGTTTTTAATCTGTCTCGGGTGTTTGCCACCCCTACGCCTTGTGCATTAACTAACTGACCATTTTCAATATCAGTGCCAGGCCCATTATCGCCCACTTCAAGTAATAATTCATTAGCAAAAACTTGCGCTTTTATATCAATAACACCACCTTCTGACATATGGGCAATGGCGTACTTAATGGCATTTTCGATGATCGGTTGTAATATTAAGCTTGGCACTAATGCTTGTTTGGCCTGCTCACTCACGTCCACATTAACTTGTAAGCGCTCATCAAAACGTACACGTTCAATTTCTAAATAGAGCATTAATGCATGTAACTCTTGCTCCAGCGGCACTTTTTTAATTGGATCAGTATTAAGTGTATAGCGTAAAAAGTCACTCAATTTAGATACCATCAAGTTAGCATCTTTATTTTCTTTTACCAAAACTAAGGTTGATATTGCATTGAGCGTATTAAACAAAAAATGAGGATTTAGCTGGTATCTAAGCATTTTTAACTGCGCTTCGTGCGCCATCGTGGTTGCTTTTAAGGCTTTTTGACGTTCACTTTGTAATAACTGGTAATACTTAACCCCAAAGTACAAACCACTCCAACACAAAATAATATAAACAGAATCGAGTCCTTGTTGTAAATAATAAAACCATTCTTCAGGACGATATCCGTGGCGATAAATTTCCCACAGGTTAAACTTTTGCACCACGGCCCATAATGTACCGGTTATATAAGAGGCGCCAAATACAACAATAATTAATACCCAAGGTGAGGCATTCCAAATTTTGCGATAAATATAACGCAGAGGCACAGTCATTAAACAGCCCGCATAGGCGTTTAGTAAAATAACGAATACGTAAATATCACGCATTTCGAATACTTTAGAACCAATATAGTTAACTAACGCATAACCTATCCAGCCTGCAATTTGCAAAAGCCAGAAAAAACGTTGTCTGTTATCAATTAAAGACTGCCAATTCAAAATTAATTATTACCTTGTAAATTTGTCACTATTATATCGATTTATCGTCAGGTATAGCACTACCAACTGTCTTACTTTTTAATAGCCCTATCGCAAACAATAAATTAAATAAATACAGGATGGATGCTCAGTTCTGGTTTAGTGGTTACGTCAAACAAACTAAAACTCGTGTTGCAATTACCCCTTGCGGATGATTTAAAACGCATAAAAAAAGCGAAAGGCATCCACCTTTCGCTTATCAATGTTTACTTTTATTTTTTAAGCAAGCTTATCTGAAGCAACTTTATAAGTCGGATCTTCAATTACGTTCACTTCAACTAAGTCACGTGCTTTATGCAGTAGTTCTGTACAGTCTTTACTTAAGTGACGCAAGTGCAGCTTTTTACCCGCTTTATTGTATTTGTCAGCTAAGCTGTCGATGGCCTCAATCGCACTATGATCCGCAACGCGACTGTATTTAAACTCAACAATCACATCTTTGGGGTCGTTCTTAACATCAAATAAATCAGCAAAGTTTTTAACCGAACCAAAAAATAAAGGCCCATGTAGCTCGTACACTTTTGAACCTTCTTTATCAATATAGTTAGTTGTGTAAATATGTTTTGCATGCTGCCATGCAAACACTAACGCAGAGACAATAACACCTACACACACCGCAATCGCAAGGTCGGTAATAACCGTTACACCCGAAACTAATACAATTACAAAAGCATCAGATAAAGGCACGCGTTTCATCATTTTGAAACTCGCCCATTCAAACGTACCCAGCACCACCATAAACATAACCCCAACTAATGCGGCCAGTGGGATCATTTCGATTAAGCTTGAAGCGAAGATAATAAATGCAAGTAACATCAATGCGGCACTAATACCTGATAAACGCGAACGCCCACCTGAATTAATATTGATCATAGATTGGCCAATCATGGCACAGCCACCCATTGCACCAAAGAAACCACATGTGACGTTGGCCGCACCTTGGCCAATACATTCTTTATTAGAATGGCCACGGGTTTCTGTAATTTCGTCAATCAAGCTTAGCGTTAACAGCGATTCAATTAAGCCAATAGCTGCAAGAATAAGCGCATATGGAAAGATAATTTGTAGTGTTTCTAGGTTAAAAGGGACCATAGGAATATGAAACTGTGGTAAGCCACCGGCAATGGTTGCAGCTTCATTTCCTGTCATGCCTTTTAAGAAATCAAGTACCGTACGTGCTTCTAAATCAAGACCAATCACTAAACCCGTTACAGTAACAATAGCAACCAGTGATGAAGGCACCGCGGTAGTTAATTTTGGTAAAAAGTGAATAATTGCCATCGTTAGCGCCACTAAACCTAACATGATGTAAAGCGCACTGCCCGTCATCCACATTTGGCCGCCAGCACCATCAGGCACTTTAAACTGTCCAAGCTGGGCTAAAAATATAACAATCGCTAAACCGTTAACGAAACCGAGCATAACAGGATGCGGAACCATACGAATAAACTTACCGAGCTTAAATACCCCAGCCAATATTTGTAGTAGTCCCATCAGCAACACAGTAGCAAATAGGTATTCCACTCCGTGATCAAGTACTAAACTTACCATCACAACCGCTAATGCACCGGTTGCACCCGAAATCATACCCGGACGACCACCAAAAATAGCCGTAATTAAGCCCACAATAAATGCGGCGTATAAACCAACAAGAGGTTCTACATTTGCAACAAAGGCAAATGCAACAGCTTCTGGGATCAAGGCAAGTGCCACTGTCAATCCAGAGAGAATATCGTTTTTAGCAGAGCTTGGCGCTCTGCTGAGTAAGTTAAACATTGAGTTCCTCAGTTTTATTTCGCTAACAAAAAAAGCGCTAGATTTTATCAAATTAGCGCTCATTTCACAATTATAGTTAATTCAGCCTGTGTGTTTTTAGCTGCTTAGTAAAGTTTAAAGTGGCAGTGCCGTGCTTCGTTTAACACACGTCATGGTCACATTAGAATGAACCTCTTGTACATATTCTAAGCTAAGCAAGTTATCGCGTACAAAGTGCTCATAACCTTCTATGCCTTGAGAAATAATACGCAACATAAAGTCCATAGTCCCAGCCATGGTGTAACATTCAGTCACTTCATCATAGCTAAGTATTAATTTTTCAAACTCAGCTAAATTCTTTTTACCATGGTTTGATAAACGTACATGGGCGTAAACCAACATATCAAAGCCCAGCTTTTTTTCATCAAGCAATGCGACTTTACTTTTGATGTAGCCATCTTGTTCTAATTTAGCAATACGACGCCAACAAGGAGACTGAGAAAGTCCGACTTTGTCTGCAATCTCAGCAGTTGATAAACTTGCATCTTGTTGTAAAAGTGCCAATATTTGGCGATCTACGTGATTTAGAGACATTTTATTTCTTATTTATCTAATAAATTGGTTAAATTATACAGCCTTTTTAAAAAGCAGTCTGCTTATTTTTAACAAATATGCACATCAACCAAACTGGCCACTTACAAATGGGTTAGTAGCCTGTTCATGAGCAACATGGGTGTTGTCACCATGGCCACTTAAAATTGCAGTGTTCGGTGGTAATGTCATGATATGTTGCATTATAGAGTCGATTAGCTGCTTGCTGTCGCCTTTAGGAAAGTCGGTACGCCCTATTGAACCTTTGAAAATAACATCCCCGACGATAACCGTATTGTGTGCTTGTTGATAAAACACAACATGCCCTGGCGTATGCCCTGGGCAATGAAGTACTTTAAATTCAAGCTGCCCAACCTTGATACTATCACCATGGGCTAACCATTCATCAGGATAGAAGGAGTTGATCGGTTTAAAGCCAAACATAGTGGCTTGCATCGGTAAATTGTCGAACCAAAAACGTTCATCCTCATGAGGCCCAATCATCTTTACCTTGTGTTGCTCGCGTAAATTATGCGCAGCGCCTACATGATCTAAATGCCCATGGGTTAACCAAATCGCTGCTAATGATAAATTATGCTGCTTAAGTGATGCATTAATTTTTTCAGCATCACCGCCAGGGTCGACCACGACAGCTTGCTGGGTTTGTTCACATACTATAATGCGGCAATTTTGCATAAACGGGGTTACGGGAATAGTGATTATTTTCATCTTATATTTCTTTATCTTTTTGTGCTGGAATAACTATATTCTCTTCGTATGACATTAAAACTGGGTATTTCAAATAAGCTTGATCATAAAATGGGCTATGCTCATATAACCAATTTAAACGTGCTTCAGCGTTCTTAGCAAAGTCTTTATCCTGGTTTACTTTTTTATCAAATTCTTGGGCTAATTTGGGGTCATCAGCAAGCATTTTTTCAGCAAACGGTATCAAAGCATAATTTTCCATATATTCAGTGCGCTGAAAAATAGTATTAAACTCTCCCCAAGCAAAAAATGAATCTGGTGCTTCAGGATGTAGCAAGTGGACAGCTAACTCTCCTGCCTTTTGCTGCGTACTCACTTCAAACCAACCATCTAAATCCACATTTGTAGCTGGTACATAATCAAAACTAGCCGACACTCTAAAACGCCCTTCAAATGGCGCTTTATCAAAACTATATTGCGCTACTTTTGCCATTTTTAATGGCTGAGTGTTGGCACCACTGAGCTTATTAACTGACACCCCATGCAGGGCTAATTTCTCAATAATATCGGTGTAAACAGGTGGAATAAAAAATGATTTTGGTACTTCAACCGTGTGCTGCACCTCTTTTTGCCAAAAAATAGGCAGCTTGTCATAATCCTGTTTTTTACCCAAATAGCTTACTTCTTGTTGATTTGACAATGGGCTCAAGCTTTTAGAATAAGCAATACCTTTAAACGCGATATGATCAGGCTGCTCAGAATAACCACGCTTAACAATTAATTGCTTAGGAACAAATTCTTGTTCTTTTTTTACTGCATTAGCGAGTTTATCTTTATGCGCTGATAATGCTTCAATAGCACCATCTATAAACACATAAGTCCCTAACACGCGTTGTTTGTATGGCTTTAAAGAATGGTTTTCAACTAAAATGGTAGGCAATGACTTTAAATCACCCCACCCGTTTGAAAACCGCGGTGTGGCAACCCAACCTGCTAAACCTGATTTAAATTCTTGCTTATCCATAACAAACACTAAAGGGCCCGGAACATGGCCTTGCTCAGTGAGGGTTTGATCAATCATTGGTTTAAAATAACGGTTAAGCGCATCTGAAATGGCAGGCGACTCGCTAGCAAATACTGGGTTATAGCCATAGGTTACATCGTATTGGTAATCAGCCCCATCAGTCACGTGTACGTCAATATACAAATTCGGATTATAATCATTAATTACTTGAAGGACGCTTTTAACCTCTGGTGTATCAAGCTTAGTGTAATCACGATTTAAATTAAGATTATTTGCGTTTGTTCTAAAACCCATTTTGACAGGGCCACGCTGATTAATACGATTAAACGCACTACTACGCTCGTGACCATCAACGTTTAATATTGGGATAAATAAAATGTTTACCTTTTTTAATATATCGCGTCGTTTACCCGTAGCAATGTCTCTAAGCAGCATAAACATCGCATCTTTACCATCAATCTCACCAGCGTGAATACCAGCCTGAATAAGCACGGTTGGTTTGGTGCTATTGGCCATTTGCCCCGCATCAAAAAAACCTTGCTCACTAGCAATCAACATTTTTATTGCTCGTTTACTATTACTATAGCCAATCGTTTTTGATTTAAATTGAGTGGGATTCGCAGCCACTAATCTATCAACAAATGCCATGGTATTAGCATAATTGGGAGACGAGACTCCTGCAGAAATTTCAAAGTCTGTGGTTAAGGGTCCCTGTTGTTGCAATAGTGAGGTACTACTACCTTCCCATGGTAATAATGGCGGTAAATGATCGCTATTTACCATACTTGCAGATAAAACCAATAAACTTATAAACATATACTTCTCTAACAAACCCATTAATTAAGAAAAATTATAGCAATTAAACTTTTCTAGTTGCCAAAACTGCGGTGGTTCAACAAAAAAATACAGCCAACGGCATTTTTAGTTGCAGCCCAGCCACGCTATCAACATCTACTGAATAAAAAGGGCTAATTAGTACCTAAAAAACGAACACACAACGGCAATAAATAAAGGAAAAAGCCTACAAGCGCATAAAAAAGATAATAAATTACAGGCACAAAAAAAGGAGCCATGGGCTCCTTTTCATTACTTATACAAAAACTTAAGCTGCCGCTAGGCCTTCTTTTGCTTTTGCTACAAGCGCTGCGAATGCAACTTGGTCGTAAACAGCGATATCTGCAAGGATCTTACGATCGATTTCTACAGATGTCTTTTTAAGACCATTGATAAAACGGCTGTAAGACAGACCATTTTGACGTGAAGCAGCATTGATACGTGCAATCCATAGTTGACGGAAAGTACGTTTCTTAGCACGGCGGTCACGGTAAGCGTATTGACCCGCTTTAGTAACAGCCTGGAAAGCTACGCGGTAAACACGTGAACGTGCTCCGTAGTAACCTTTCGCTTGTTTTAAAACTTTTTTGTGACGTGCACGTGCGACAACGCCGCGTTTAACTCTTGCCATTTCTAAAAACCCCTATTAAGCGAATGGTAACATACGTGAAACTAGACCATGGTCATTTTTATGAACCATCATCTTAGGACGTAGGTGTAACTTACGCTTAGAAGTTTTCTTAGTCAGAATGTGACGAAGATGCGCTTGTTTACGCTTGAAACCGCCAGAAGCAGTCTTTTTGAAACGCTTAGCTGCGCCTCTGTGACTTTTTAGCTTGTAAGCCATTGCAATAACTCCAATTGTATTGCTTTAAATTTAGTAAGAAGGCGTGAGATATATTGCTATAGCTCCACTTTAAAGGCCTAACTTACTGCTATGTTCCGGTGAAAACCCGATATAAATACCGCAGTTTTACTTTAAAACCGGTTAACTCAGGTGGACATTTTCAAATCACTTGCAAACCTGAGCTAAATTCGGTGCGTATTATCGCCTAATTATTACTTTTTAGCAACCGGTGCCATCATCATAACCATTTGACGACCTTCAACACGATTTGGGAAAGACTCAACAACTGCTAACTCTTCTAAATCGGTTTTAATACGGTTTAATAATTCGATACCAATTTCTTGGTGAGCCATTTCACGACCACGGAAGCGGATAGTTATCTTAGCTTTATCGCCAGCTTCTAAGAACTTACGTAAGTTGCGCAGCTTAACCTGATAATCGCCTTCATCCGTTCCCGGACGGAATTTGATTTCTTTAATCTGGATTTGCTTTTGCTTCTTCTTCTGCTCTTTTAGTTCTTTGCTTTTTTCAAAGATGAACTTACCGTAGTCCATAACCTTACAAACAGGCGGCTCAGCGTTTGGACTGATCTCTACAAGATCAACACCCGCTGCATCAGCCATAGCTTGCGCGTCTTTTAATGACTGAATTCCAGCTTGTTCGCCGTCGATGTCGATTAAACGAACTTCTAGCGCTGTAATTTCTTCGTTAATACGATTTTTTTGAGCTGTTTGTTGCCCTTTCTTGCCGCCTCTAATGGTACGTTCCTCCAAGAATATCAATAATATAAGCGTGTAGTTGGCCGTTTGTGATTGCCCTACACGCTCGATTTTTACTGTCGATTTTTGATTTCTTCACTGATTTTAGCGATAAAATCATCGACATTAAATTTGCCTAGGTCTTCACCTGTGCGAGTTCGTACTGCTACTTCTTGTTGTTCAACTTCTTTATCGCCAACAACCAGTAAGTAAGGAATACGCTTAAGTGTATGTTCTCGGATTTTAAAGCCAATCTTCTCATTTCTCAAGTCAGCAGCGGCTCTAATTCCAAGTTTATTTAATTTTTGTACAATTTCCTGCACATAAGGTGCTTGTTTATCGGTGATATTCATAATCACCACTTGCTTAGGCGCAAGCCACGTTGGGAATAAACCAGCGTACTCTTCTGTTAAGATACCGATAAAGCGCTCAATAGACCCTAAAATAGCGCGGTGTATCATAACAGGTGTGCGACGTTCGTTATTTTCAGCTACATAAGTAGCGCCCAAACGACCCGGTAATGCAAAATCTAGTTGCACTGTACCACACTGCCACGCTCTGTCTAAGCAATCGTACAAAGTAAATTCAATTTTAGGGCCATAAAACGCCCCTTCACCTGGTAAATAATCAAATTCAATGTCATTTGCTTTAAGTGCGTCAGCAAGTGCAAGCTCTGCTTTGTCCCACATTTCATCTTCGCCAATACGTTGCTCTGGGCGAGTTGAAAGTTTAACAACAATTTTTTCGAAACCAAATGTTTCATAGGTATCGTAAACCATTTTAATACAGGCCGATACTTCATCCATGATTTGCTCTTCTGTACAAAATACATGCGCATCATCTTGGGTAAAGCCGCGTACACGCATTAAGCCATGAAGCGCGCCTGATGGTTCATTACGGTGACAACAACCAAACTCTGCCATACGCAGTGGTAAGTCACGGTACGATTTTAAACCTTGGTTGAAAATTTGTACGTGGCCTGGGCAATTCATTGGCTTGATTGCGTATTCACGCTTTTCAGATTCCGTGGTAAACATGGCTTCTGAATACTTTTCCCAATGCCCTGATTTTTCCCACAGAGAGCGATCCATCATCATTGGACCTTTCACTTCTTCGTATTGGTACTCACGTAATTTTTCACGCACAAAGTCTTCTAGCTCGCGGTAAATGCTCCAACCATCGTTGTGCCAAAATACCATACCTGGCGCTTCTTCTTGCCAGTGCCATAAATCGAGTGCTTTACCGATACGACGGTGATCGCGCTTCTCAGCCTCTTCTAAACGCTTTAAATACGCTTTAAGTTGCTTTTTATCGCCCCATGCTGTGCCGTAAATACGCTGTAGCATTTTGTTTTCAGAATCACCGCGCCAGTATGCGCCGGCCACTTTCATAATTTTGAAGTTTTGACAAAACTTCATGTTTGGCACATGAGGACCACGACACATATCGATGTATTCTTCGTGATGATATAAACCTGGACGGTCATCTTGTGCGATATTTTCGTCTAGTATTTCAATTTTGTATGTTTCGCCCCGCGCTGCAAAAGTGTCGCGCGCTTCTTGCCAGCTAACGGTTTTTTTCACTACGTCGTAGTTTGTTTTTGCAAGCTGTAGCATACGTTTTTCAATGGCATCAAGATCATCTTGAGATAACGAATGTTCCATATCAATATCGTAGTAAAAACCGTTATCAATTGTTGGACCAATCGCCATTTTTGCATCAGGAAAAAGTTGTTTAACAGCATGACCAATTAAGTGCGCACACGAGTGGCGAATAATCTCTAGGCCATCGTCGTCTTTTGCGGTAATGATCTCAAGACGAGAATCGTCACTAATTAAATCACACGCATCTACGCGTTCGCCATTAACACGACCCGCAATGGTGGCTTTAGCAAGACCAGGGCCTATATCGTTTGCTACATCAAGAGTGCTTACAGGGTTTTCAAAACTACGCTGACTACCGTCAGGAAGAGTAATAACTGGCATTATAAATCCTTACATACAGTGGTGACACCTACAATGTATCACGTGTATTTTTAATTAATTAAATGAGAATGACTCGACAACGCTTTTACGAATAAGCATTGACTATTTTTCGCCAAAAATGGCTAATGTAGATGCTGAGTCTGCTCAACTACAAGAGAGTTATTGTCGCGTGCTGCAGCATTAATTACAAGTTTTAAGCTATTAAAAACCACCCTATTTTACCATAAAAGTGCAATTAATAACGTTTAATAAGAGTCTGTTGGCTTTCTGTATTAGGATTTGTTCAATCTAGGGGCGATTTAGTTAAAGCCCGGGAGCTATCACCTGGCGCTAAGTAAAAAATTGAGCAACGCTCAAACCTATTTAAAGTAAACAAACCATAGCGCTGTCTTAGCTAAAAAAAGGAGGGCTGCACATTTAGCCGCAAAGATAAACAGACCTTGTTACATCAAAATGATGAATGGACGTTAAGCGCTAACAAAAACACCACTGTAAGTGCTTAAACTCGCATTTTAATGCGTGTTGCGTATAATAACGGGTAATTAAGTTATAGTAGAGATTAGCAATGAGAACATGTGGTGTAGAAATTACCGGTAGTGATGTACTACTTTGTATTTTAAGTAAAGATAATGACGTTTTTGATATTCGTGATGTGCGCCAAACACGCTTTACCTTAGGTAACGGTAACGACACTGAAGTAATGCGTAAGTTTCAGTTTGATTTTGCCAAGTTAATGCAAGATTACCAAATTGATTCGGTTGCCATTCGCGAACGCCAACCTAAAGGTAAGTTTGCTGGCAGCGCTAAAGGATTCAAAATGGAAACCGCTATTCAGTTAATCGATAATCTCGATGTACGCGTGTTTTCAACCACCGAAATAAAAGAACAAGTAAAACGTAATCCGATACCTATCGCGTTTGAAGACACCGGTCTTAAAAAGTATCAAGAAAATGCATTTGTTAATGCTTACGTTTACATTATGAAAAAAACGTATCGCAGCGACGAAATGTAAATTAATTACATCCTTATCAAAACGCGTATTCGCTAGAGAGTACGCGTTTTTTTGTCTTTAAATTCTACATAGAAACAGTAATACCAATTCGCTTAACTAAGTGATCTAATTTGAGGGAGGAAAATCGTGTCGATATCAAAGCAAAAATTTCGTTAGTTAGTTGTTCTCAATGAGAAATTTTTAACACAGCTAGCGTCTGATTTGCCCCCTCAAAATGATTTAGTATTATTGCCGATTGGTATAATACATTAGTCTAACCCTCTTCCTTTTGTCGACAATTCGTGTTTATTTAAACAGCAGGCCTCTCAAAAATAAAAACATGGAGTATGTCATGAAAGCGACACAAAAAGTGATAAAAGAAGTAGAGCAAATAAACACTATACCGCTATCAAGCAGCTATTTTAAAGGAATTCAGAGCACACCATTAGTAGAACAAACCATAGGCGATTACTTTGACGCCATTGTCGACAATAACCCAGACGCTCTGGCCGTAGTCGTTGCCCATCAAAATATACGTTTAAGCTATAAGCAATTTCAACAGCAGATTAATCAACTTGCTATGGGGTTCCTGGCTTTAGGGGTAAAACCTGGTGAACGGGTCGGTATTTGGTCACCGAACAATATACAGTGGTGCTTAACACAATTTGCCACCGCTAAAATAGGTGCCATTATGGTATGCATTAACCCAGCTTACCGCCCTAGTGAACTGCAATATGCACTAAACAGTGTGGAATGCTCTACGCTTATAACCGCCACTGAATTTAAAGGCAGCCACTATATTAATATGCTGAAAAGTTTAGCTCCTGAGCTTAGCGGTTGTAACAAAGGTGAGTTAACCGCAGTCAAATTACCCACTTTAAAAAATGTAATTTGTATTGGTGATGAACCCGTCGATGGGATGTTTTCCTTTAATGAGGTTATGAGCATGCCCACCGATGCACATAAATTAGAACTGCAAGTGGTGGCCAAAACCCTCGATTGCAATCAAGATATCAATATTCAATTTACCTCTGGCACCACCGGAAACCCTAAAGGGGCTACGTTGACGCATAAAAATATATTGAATAATGCGCTTTTAGTCGCACAAGCTATGCACTTTACTGAGCGCGATAAGCTCTGTATTCCTGTTCCGCTATATCACTGCTTTGGCATGGTATTAGGCAGTTTATTGTGTGTCAGTAAAGGGGCCGCTGCAATTTATCCAAGTGATTCTTTTGATCCAAAAACTACATTAGAGGTGGTACAACAAGAAAAATGCACCGGCCTTCATGGTGTACCCACTATGTTTATAAGCGAGTTAGAGCTTAATAACTTTAACGAGTATGACTTAAGTACACTGCGAACAGGTGTTATGGCAGGCTCAACTTGTCCTGAACAGGTGATGCGTAAAGTACAAACACTCATGAATATGAATCAGGTGGTAATTGCCTATGGGCAAACAGAATGCAGCCCAATTAATAACATTACCGAAACCGACTCTTCTATTGAGCGTCAAGTCACTACGGTTGGCCGAGCACTTGCACACACCGAAGTAAAAATTATTGATGAGGTTGGTGACATTCAAAAAATCGGGCAGCCTGGTGAAGTATGTAGCCGTGGTGCGGGCATTATGCGTTGCTACTGGAATGATGAAGAGAAAACCAAAGCAACCATTGACAGTGAAGGCTGGCTGCACTCGGGCGATTTAGGGGTAATGGACAGTGAGGGCTTTGTCAGCATTGTTGGCAGAATTAAAGACATGATTATTCGTGGTGGTGAAAACATTTATCCGCGTGAAATTGAAGAAGTGCTTTACACCTATCCGGGTATACAAGACGCCGCTATTTTTGGCATTAGTGATGAAAAATTTGGCGAAGAAGTCTGTGCTTGGATCCAACCTAAAGAAGGTGAAGTACTAGATGAGCATGCAATTCGATTATTTTTAAAGGACAAACTCGCCTACTTTAAACAACCTAAATACATTCGCTTTGTTGAGAATTACCCGATGACGGTAACCGGCAAATTGCAAAAATTTAAAATGCGTGAACAAATGCAAGAAGAGCTCGCCGAATCTGCATTTTCGTAAACCGATTCAATGCGAAGCACTATCAGCTTAGTGCTTTGCATTGTCTTACTCAATTTCAGGTTGTTTAGGGTCAACAAAATCGGTAATACTGATATTTCGTCCTGCATTTTTAGCTTTATAAACCCCTACATCAGCTGTTGCTAACAATGATTTTATTGAAGGCCTATATGTCGTGTATTGATCAATTGCAATACCGGCAGAGACAGTAATACGGTTAAAAGGTGAATATTGGTGTGCAATGGGGTCGTCTGCGAAGCACTTAGGTAAGTCACTTAACCAATCTAGCTCATTCGCTTGCAATGTTTTTACCAATATGAATTCTTCACCACCAAAACGCACCACAATATCAGCGTCACAATGCTTTAATCGGTTTGCTACTGCTATTAGTACGTTATCTCCCTCTAAGTGGCCGTAGTTATCGTTATATTTTTTAAAATAGTCGATATCAATCATGGCTAACCCTAAATATTGTGATGGCGCTAACTTGTTAATTAATGCTTTACAGCGCCGATCAAAACTATGCCGATTATGCATACCTGTTAACTGATCGGTGTTAGCTTTTTCCGTTTCAAATAACTCCGCTTTATATTGCTTTCTTAATAAGGTATCTAGTTGATATTGCACAATAGCCAATACAATCACCATGCTAAAATAAAAATAAAGTGTCCATACAATCGAAGTAGAAGAAAAAAGCTCAATAAATATCAAGGCAATGCCGATTATTGACCATAAAACCAGTTTATGTCCTAAGTGCAGCATCGGTATGGCTATAAATGCAGCCGCTACAAGCATAGGCCCTCCCTCTTTCAACTCACCGTAACGCTGAACATATACCCAGAAGAAATAACTAAATAAAAAACAAAATAAAACCGCATAAATAAAAAAGCGCGAATGTAAGTACTCTGAACTTAGTGTTTTATTTATAATAATCAGAACTATCGATAGCAATACCATAACTACACGTAAAATTGTTATGGTTGAATTAGCAGGCTCTTGTTGATTAAACCAAGCCATAAAAATAAAAGACAATAAAAAAAGTGTTACAAGGTAGAGTGATGCATCAGCAAGGCGCATTGAGCTTTTATTAAGTTGATTTTGGAAGTCGTGCTCTGTCGCACTTGAAAAATAAAAAATTGCGGGAATAAGTCGCACCTGCACTCTCCTTAATAAGCTCACTGATCCTTATCCACACTATAGTTTATTGTTATTAATTAGCGAGTTAAATTTACCTTATTAAATAATATTATATATTATTTTTGCTATATCCTGAACAATTCTTATTCAGGATATAACGAATAAAAGTAGAGAGTTAATTAAATAGCAGAGGCGCTACTATACAACGCCTTGTTCAATCATTGCATCGGCTACACGTCTAAAACCGGCGATGTTAGCGCCTAATAATAGATTACCGGGCTGATCAAATTCTTTTGCGGTATCGCTTGCTGTTGTGAAAATATCTTTCATTATTTGCTTGAGCTTTTCATCAACTTCTTCAAACGTCCAGCTTTGCATACTGGCATTTTGCGCCATTTCTAGTTGGCTGGTTGCCACGCCACCGGCATTAGCCGCTTTACCCGGGCCATAAGCTATTTTTGCTTCAATGAAGCAATCAATCGCTTCTTTGGTTGAGGGCATATTGGCACCTTCACATACTAATTTACAGCCATTATCAAGTAGCGCTTTTGCATCAGCTTGAGTTAACTCGTTTTGCGTGGCACAAGGAAACGCAGCATCCGCACTGTAGCGCCATACCGTATGACCATCTTGAGGATATTCGTCACGCGGTGTGTAATTAGCTTGAGGGTGAGTGTCTAAGTAGTCACTTAAACACCCTCTTGATTGCTCTTTGAGCTGTTTTATCAGCTTTAAATCAATACCATTCTCATCGTATAAAGTGCCTTTAGAGTCACTACAGGTAATTGGCGTTGCATTAAGTTGATATAACTTTTCCATGGCATAGATAGCCACATTACCAGAGCCTGAAATTAAACAGCGCTTACCCGATAAGCTATCGTTACGGTCTTCAAGCATATTATTAGCAAAATAGGCAGCGCCATAGCCAGTGGCCTCTTTACGGGCAAGCGATCCACCCCAAAGTAAACTCTTACCCGTTAGCACCCCTTCATAACGCCCTGTTAAGCGTTTGTATTGACCAAACATATAGCCAATCTCTCTGGCACCTACGCCAATATCGCCGGCAGGTACATCGGTAGTCGGGCCAATATGGCGGTATAGCTCGTTCATAAAGGATTGGCAAAAACGCATAATTTCGCCATCAGAGCGTCCTTTAGGATCAAAGTTCGCACCGCCTTTTCCCCCACCAATAGGCAAACCTGTTAGTGCATTTTTAAAAATTTGTTCAAAGCCTAAAAACTTTATAATGCTGGCATTTACACTCGGGTGAAAACGTAAGCCGCCTTTGTAAGGCCCTAACGCCGAATTAAATTCAATACGGTAGCCTTTATTCACTTGAATATTGCCCTCATCGTCAACCCAAGGCACACGAAACATTAGTTGGCGCTCTGGCTCTACCATTCTTTGAATAATTGCTTGTTGTTGGTAATGACTTGTTTGCGCAAATACAGGTTCAAGTGAGTCAAGCACTTCTTCCACTGCTTGATAAAACTCACATTGCGCAGGGCTCGTTTGTTTTAACTGCGCAATGGTTGTGTGTATATAATTCATATTTATTCTTCCATGTAGGTATTTTTTAATTCGAAATAGGAGAAATGATCAATGCTATTGTTAGTGAAGAAATTAATTATCCGATCATTATTTTCACACTTTAACATCATAGATAAACTGGATGCACGTGTTTGATGTTGAATTAAATTGTTGTTTCTTTTATATAAAAACTCATTAAAAAAGAATTTATATGCTAAAAACACCCATTTGAATGAATAACACGTTAAAAGTATTAAAAAAATAGTAAAACAAAATACGACTCTACATTTTTACGAGAGCGACAAAATAAACTGCTTTATGAGACTGAAGTTGTAGAAGGATAGACTGATAATTGAGTAAATGTGGAGAGGTCAAAATGGAGGTTGTATTCAACCTCCATAAAATGCATTAAGCTTTTTCGCCATCTGGGCGAAAAGTACGCTGTACACCAGTTAAAAATAAACGCAATATTTGATCGTTACACACACGGTAATGCTTGTTTTCAACTTTACGTGAAAATGCGCTTAGCTCATGTTTACTTAAATCAAAATCAACCAACGCCAAGGTCGCGATCACGTCTTCTGCTTTCATATTTAAAGCAATACGTAGCTTCATAAAAATAATATTGTTGTTCAATTTACTTTCAGGCTCTGGCTGCTCACCTTCACGCTTGCCGCGCTTGGTATTTATAAAACCATTTAAAAATACCGCAAATTCAGTGTCACTTATTGGGGTATACCCAGGCTCGCCCTCTTTAGTTAACCATGCAATCACCTGCTCAGTGCTTACGCTCTGCGCTGCTGCGGCGAAAACATCAACCATAGCTGAATCAGTTAAATCAAAGGTGTAGCGAATACGGCGTAAAATATCGTTATTTGTCAAAGTAAATCCCAAGGTAAATAAGCGCTCAGCAAACAAAAGCTGTTTAGTAGCGGCGCAGTTTATCAGAGTTACACTAAGCACCCTATTAAATACTGTGTTTAATTACCCAATACCTTTGCCGGATCTACGCGTGTTGCTTGCCATGCTGGATATAGCGTCGCCAATATCGCAAGCACAAAGGTGGCTATAACGGTCAACACAATATCTTGCCAAACTAATTTACTGGGCAAAAATTCGATAAAGTACACACCTTCTAGCGGGTTTTCACCCAGTAATAAGCTCAGCCAGGTAAATAGCTCACTAATATTAATTGCTAAAATCACGCCAACAATTGAGCCTAAAAGTACACCCACAAATGCTTGGGTTAAGCCTTGCATGACAAAAGTAGCCAATATGGTACTGTCTTTGGCACCCATGGTTTTTAAAATAGCAATATTGCCTTCTTTTTCACGCACTTCCATTACCAGTGAAGACACAATATTGAAACTCGCCACCGCGATAATTAAAAACACCACAATATAAACAATCGTGCGCACCATTTGAATATCTTGATACAAGCTACCTTGCGTTCTGAGCCAACTCGAAATATACACATAATCGGTAATGGTCTGGCCAACACGAAGCGCTATTTGATGCGCCGAAAACACATCATCAACACGCAAGCGTAACCCTGTTACTTGGCTTTGATCATAGCCTAAGGTTTGTTGTGCTTTGTTAAGATGAATAAAAGCAGCGCTGCTGTCGATTGGTCCGCCCATTTCTATAATGCCCGCAAGCGTGAGGGTAACGCGTTTTGGGGCGAGTAATGACTGGCCTTTTTCACTAATTTGCGGGATTAACAAGGTCACATTATCACCTAATGCGATATTAAGTTGCTTAACAATTTGCTTGCCTAAAATAACATCATCACCTGTTAACTGGCTGACTAATTTACCTTGTGTAAATTGGTTAATGGCTGACACATCACCTTCCAACGAAGGCTCAACACCTCGGATCTCAACCGCTTTTAATTGGCTTTTAAATTGCGCCATACCATTAACGGCAATAAATGGGGCTGCGCCTGTTACGTGTGGTTGCTGTTTTAACTTTTCGACTTTAGTGGGCCAATCGGCAATTGGCCTACTTGGGGCAACATATTCAACTTGCGGCACTACACTTAATAAACGATGCACTAATTGCTGCTCAAACCCATTAATCACCGATAACGCCACAATTAACACGGCAACACCAAGTAAAATACCAATAGTGGATGCTTTGGCTATAAAACTTACGAAGGCATTTTTTTCATCTTTATGGCCTGAATAGGCTCTAAAGCGTTTACTAATAAAGGCACTAAGCAACATGGCTAGACTCTTTTATTGATAGTTTACCATCATCTAAGTACGCTATTTTACCCAGCTTATCTGCCAGTTCTAAATCATGAGTCACTACCACAAAGCTGGTGTTTAAACTTTTATTTAACTCATTAATTAAATCGTAAATTTTAATCGCATTTTGCTTATCTAAATTACCCGTTGGCTCATCAGCAAGCACCAGCGCAGGCTCTGTCACTAAAGCGCGTGCAATGGCAACACGCTGACGTTCACCACCAGAAAGAGCCGAAGGCTTATGGCTACTTCTATGTGCAAGGCCTACCTTATCTAGCATGTTAAGTGCTTTCTTTTTGGCTTCTTTCGCGCTCAACCCTTTTATGAGTAATGGCATGGCAACGTTTTCAACCGCACTAAATTCCATTAATAAATGGTGGAACTGATAAATAAACCCTAAGTTTTTATTTCTGAAAGCCGCTTGCTGCGAGCGAGATAACTTAGCAACGTCTTGGTTTTTTATTTTTGCACTACCCGCACTGGCCGTGTCTAAGGTGCCTAAAATATGTAACAAGGTGCTTTTACCTGAACCTGAGCTGCCTACAATTGCCAGCATTTCACCTTGCGTTAGGGCTAAATCAACCCCTTTTAATACCTCAACCTGATTTTGCCCGTCTTGGTACACTTTACTTATTTTTTCACAACTAATTACTAAATCATTCATAACGTAATACCTCTGCTGGGTTTACTTTAGCGGCTTGGCGTGCTGGATATAAAGTCGCTAAAAAGCTCATTGCTAAGCTTAAAACGGCAATAACACTTAAACTAACCACATCAAATTTGACGGGGAGTGAAATTCCCGATAGTAAATTTAAACCAACCAAAGCCAGCAGTTCATTTATATATAAGCTTAATAAAAGACCTAAAAAAGCACCCACGGCCGTGCCAATTACTCCGTTATAGAGCCCTTGTACCATAAATACGGTTTGCACTTGGCTTGGTGTGAGTCCTAATGTTTGCAAAATTGCTACTTCGCTTTGTTTTTCACTGACCATCATGGTCAGTGCCGATACAATATTAAATACCGCCACCAGCACAATTAAGCCAAGGAGCATAGACATGATGCGTTTTTCCATCGCAACGGCGGCAAATAAAGTGCCTTGACTGCTTCTCCAGTCGGTGAGTTTAAAGTCATTGAGTATGTGTTGGCTGTCTTGCATAAATTGGTCAAGTGCAAACGGCTCATGCAGTGACACGCTTAAATTAGGTACCGTATTGTTGCTAAGTTTTAAAACCCGTTGTAGTGATACGCCACTGGTAAATGCCAGTCCCATGTCTATTTCGGAGCCAGTTTCATAGATAGCAGCAATTTTAAATAAACGTTGGCTTGGCATGCGCCCAAGTGGGGTGTACGTAGATGCGTTAGGCATAATTACACGTAACTTATCACCTAAGCCAACGCCAAGTTTGCGGCTTAAATAACGACTTATTGCAATATTATAATTATTATTTAGTACGCTTTGCCAATTGCCTTGCACTATTTTGTCGGTGATTTTATACAGCGAGCCGTTATTGTCGTAAAGCCCTTGTAATAACACCCCGTGAAGATCTTTATTGGTTTGCAATATGGCTTCACCGTGGCGGTACAAACTAACATGATCAACATACGGTGATTGCTCAAGCGCAGATTTTAACGAATTCATTTGCGCTTTGGAGTGATCTTTGGCTTGCACTTCAACGTGTGGAATAAGCCCCAACATATTTGATTTTAAACTACTCTCAAAGCCGTTCATTACACTGCTGACCGTAAAAAGCGCCATTAAACCAATCGCTATACCTGCAATAGAAAAAAACGAAATGAACGAAATAAACGCATTGCCTTTAGAGGAGCGGCTATATCTGAGTCCGATAAATAGGCTAACAGGTTGAAACATATTAATTAAAACATTAATGCCAAAAGTGTGGCGTTATAGTAGCACGAACTCAGCGCAATTGAATAACACCATAAATGTAAGAAATAATTTATAAATCTGATACTTGGCTATATTTTAAACAAGCCAGTAAACCCTGCTAAACTTTCAGCCCTGTTACTAAGTAATCAAGTAATACCCGCACATTAGTAGCCACAAATTGCCGTGGCGGATATAGACCCCACACGCCCTCTTGTTGTGGTTGGTATGCAGTTAATATAGGCACTAACTGACCGGATTTAATTTCATTTTCAATATAGTAATCTGGCAACTGAACAATACCCAAACCTTTTTTAGCGCCGTCAACCAGTGCCCAGCCGCTATTACAATGCAATCGCCCTGCTACCTTAATATGTTTATCACGATTATTTTCATTTACTCGCCAATAACTACTATTGCCAATTAAACATTGATGATTATTAAGCTCCCCCAAAGTGTGAGGCTCACCAAAACGCGCTAAATATGCAGGTGAAGCACACATAATAAATCGTCGCGAGCTCAAGCGCCGCGCTTTTAAGCTTGAATCTTTTAAATGGCCTAGTCGAATGGCTAAATCAAAGCCCCCCTCTAATAAGTTTTCTTGCTCGTTAGAGAGCGTTGCGATTACTTCTACCTCTGGGTGATCATGCATAAATGAATGCACAATGGGCATAATAAAACTTTCACCATACATAACCGGTGCTGTTAATTTAATTTTACCTTTAGGTGAGGTTTGTACCGATGCTAAGCCTTGAGTGGCCTCGTCCATTGCGTGCTGTAAATGTTTAACTTGGTGTAAAAACTGCTCGCCCTCTTTGGTTAACACAACCTTTCGAGTGGTACGTGTTAATAATTGCGTATTTAACCGTTGTTCTAGCTTTGTAACATGGCGGCTAATATGAGCAACCGATAAACCTAACGTCTGTGCAGCTTGGGTAAAACTTCCCTCTTCGCCAACAGCAATAAACTCATCAATACCTTCCCAACGCATAATTATTACCATACTGTAAAAGTGTTTTATTAAATTGAAGATTATCATTGTCTGAGAAACAAATACAATAACCTCATCACCCAAACAGTATGGGTCTACAATTCATATTCAAACCACTACAAAGGATATACACATGTCTGAATTTATAAAATCAAAAGCAGCGATTGCCTGGGGCCCTAATCAGCCTTTAAGCGTTGAAGAAGTTGATGTGATGATGCCTAAAAAAGGCGAAGTAATGGTAAAAATCACTGCCACTGGTGTATGCCATACAGACGCTTTTACTTTATCAGGTGAAGATCCTGAAGGTATTTTCCCCGCTATTTTAGGTCATGAAGGCGCTGGGGTGGTTTACGCTGTGGGCGAAGGCGTTACGAGTGTAGAAGTTGGCGATCACGTTATTCCTTTATACACCGCAGAATGTGGTGAATGTAAAATGTGTACTTCAGGTAAAACAAACTTGTGTTCAGCAGTTCGCGAAACGCAAGGTAAAGGCTTAATGCCAGATGGCACCACTCGCTTTTTCAAAGATGGCGAGCCTATTTACCACTATATGGGTACATCTACATTTTCTGAATACACAGTATTGCCAGAAATCTCATTGGCTAAAGTAAACAAAGAAGCGTCGTTAGAAGAAATTTGTTTATTAGGCTGTGGTGTTACTACCGGTATGGGCGCTGTAACAAATACGGCTAAAGTAAAAGCGGGCGATACCGTGGCTATTTTTGGTTTAGGCGGTATTGGTTTATCTGCCATTATTGGCGCTAAAATGGCTGGTGCTAGCCGTATTATTGGTATTGATATTAATACCTCTAAATTTGACTTGGCGACCAAACTAGGTGCTACCGACTTAATTAATCCAAAAGACTTTGACAAGCCAATTCAAGAAGTCATTGTTGAGATGACCGATGGCGGTGTTGATTACTCATTTGAATGTATTGGTAATGTTGATGTGATGCGCTCTGCGCTTGAGTGTTGTCATAAGGGTTGGGGAGAGTCGGTGATTATTGGTGTAGCCGGTGCTGGCCAAGAAATTTCAACTCGTCCGTTCCAACTTGTTACTGGCCGTGTATGGCGTGGTAGCGCATTTGGTGGTGTTAAAGGCCGCTCACAACTTCCTGAAATTGTAGAGCGTTACATGGCGGGTGAATTTGCGCTAAACGACTTTATCACTCATACCATGAGTCTAGAAGAAATTAACGATGCCTTTGATTTAATGCATGAAGGTAAAAGTATTCGTACTGTAATTCATTACTAATACGCTCATTTCACTTAATTACCATCACAAGCCGTTGCTATTAAGTAACGGCTTTTAAGGATTGTTATGTTAGAAAATATTTCAACAGCGAAAGTGGCTGGCGGATGGCATAAGCAATACAGCCATAGCGCTTCAAGCACTCGTTGCACTATGCGTTTTGCAGTTTTTTTACCGCCAGGCGCCAGTGAAACCAATAAGGTGCCGGTACTGTACTGGTTATCAGGTTTAACCTGTACCGATGAAAACTTTATGCAAAAAGCAGGCGCATTTAAAAAAGCAGCGGAGCTGGGTATCGCCATTGTAGCGCCAGATACGAGCCCACGTGGTGATAACGTGCCAAACGAAGACAGCTATGATTTTGCACAAGGTGCTGGGTTTTACCTTAATGCCACAAAAGCGCCCTACAACACCCATTTTAATATGTATGATTACGTTGTTAATGAGTTACCGGCACTAATTGAGCAACACTTTCCTGTTACAGATAAAAAAGCAATTAGTGGTCATTCAATGGGCGGGCACGGCGCATTGATGATTGCACTTAAAAACCCACAATCGTACACCAGCGCTTCGGCATTTAGTCCTATTGTTAATCCTATGGCGTGTCCGTGGGGTGTAAAAGCATTTACAGGCTACTTAGGCGACGACAAAACAACGTGGGCACACTACGATACTTGCGAATTAATGCAACAAGCCGAGCAAGCTAACTATTTACCTATGCTGGTAAGCCAAGGTGATGCTGATAACTTTTTAGAAGAGCAGCTTAAGCCGCAAAATTTGGTCGATATCGCTAATAAAAAAGCGTATCCGCTGCAGCTCGAAATGCACGCTGGCTACGATCATAGTTACTTTTTTATTAGTAGCTTTATAGACCAACACTTATTATTTCATCATCAGTTTTTATCGGCTTAGGTTCATTACTGTGTAGAGTAGATTTATCTACTTCTACACATTCTTTTAAGACTTTAGGGTCTGTTGACCTTTGCGGATTAAAATTTGTTCAAACTAGGGGCGGTTTAATCGCGGCGCGAGGTTTGTAACCTAGTGGGCTAAGTAAAAACCGAGTAACAAAGAGTAAATCGCCCCTAGGCAGAACCCTTCGGGCAGCGCCTGATTAGCATTTATTCTGCGTTATCGCCTATTTATGGGGAATAACCACACCACATAGGCTCTGCCTTGCCTAAATACCAAACAGACTGCTGTAAATTTAACCTTGAAAGGTCAACAGACCCTAGTAACCTGCCTACATTTTTTAATCACACCGTTATCTTCTTTTATAAATTCAATTATGGCTTTATCAGTTTCGTAACCAAGTTTGCTAAAACTAAAACTATCTTTATCCTTTACAAAACTATTAGTGCTATTGATGTTTAACTTGGATCTCGCCGTTTCATCCAAAAATATACCCATTACTGTGCAACCACTTAATACATTTGAAAAGATAATAATTAATAAAATGCGCATGTAAACTCTCGTTGCAAATAAGCCAAATTATATACGACTTAAAAAGGGAGTGTTGTAAAAATATGTAAGCCCCACAATTTTACATAATAGAGTTTGCTTGTGTGGTACGCAGCTGAAATTCATTGCTGGGTAAAAACGCACTTTATTGTGTAAATATTGCTAACGCCACTCATCCCCCTCGATAAAACAAAGGTAACACAATGATTTTATTTAAATTAATACCTTGGTTCAATTTTTGCTGCTTATTTAAAATTTATCCGTGGAAATAGCAATGGAAATTGATCTACAGTGGAGAGACATTATTGATAACTTGATTCATCTTGGCATGGCGTATTTACTTGCCCTGCCAATGGCATATGATAGAGAGCATAGCCATAATGGTGCAGGTCTAAGAACGTTTCCTTTAGTTGCCGTCGCATCATGTGGTTATGCACTGATTGCTATGTCAGTTTTGGAGGGCGCAGAGGCGCAATCTAAAATGTTACAAGGTATTATTACAGGTATTGGTTTTATTGGTGGCGGCGCTATTTTAAAAAATAACCAGTCTACATCTGGAACAGCAACAGCTGCGAGTATTTGGAATATGGGTTTAATTGGTATCGCTATTGCGTACAGCCGCTATGAAATAGCTATTTTGTTGGCAGTAATAAACTTCATAACGCTTAGGTATGTTAAAAAATTTAAATAATGAAAATTATAATTAATTGCTTAGCGCTGATGCGATCACCCTGTTAAATTCAATCTTCAAACTCGCCTTTTGATATAATATAACATATAATCAAGTTCATTTTTTTCATTCTTGTTAATTATATTTATGTCATTATCTTTATCGCAAAGTCGCTTGCATCATATTGATCTATTACGCGGCATTATCATCATATTTATGGTGATAGATCACGGCATGTATTATTGTCTAAATTATTCAGTAACTGATCCCATGACCATACCCGGAACAGATGCGCTTACTTTTTTCACACGCTTTATATCGCATTTCTGTGCGCCATTATTTGTATTTTTAGCAGGCCTCTCTGCCGCTATTACAGAGCATAAATACACGTGTACTCGTCAGTTTGCTAACGCTTTAATAGTTCGAGGCTTAGTGCTTATTTTATTTGAGTTTACAATTGTGTCATGGTCATGGAGTTTTAATCCTCTTTTCCCGATGTTATATGCTCAAGTAATTTGGGCGATTGGCTGGGGCTTTGTGGTGCTTGGCTTGCTTCGCTTAACAGGTATATACCCTGTATTTATAGCTGGCTTATTACTGGTATTTGGTCATAACTTACTTGATGGCATTACCTTTGAAACTAATACAATAGCGCATACACTGTGGTCTATCGTTCATCAAAAAAATGTATTAGCACTGCCGTTTGGTTTTTCTATTAGAACGACCTACCCCGTTGCGCCTATTGTTGGACTCATGTGTTTGGCTTATTGTGCAGGTGTATATTATAAATCTCAGCATTATAGTAAAAAAGTGATGAATTACGCGTTTATTATGGGTATGAGCTGCCTAGCACTATATTCAATACTACGCGGCTTTAATTTATACGGTGATATGTCACAGTTTTCTACACATACAGATCCACTGCTGACTATTATGTCGTTTTTAAATCCGACTAAATATCCGTTGTCGTTACAATTTATGTTACTTACTGTAGGGCTTGGTTTAATTGCGTTAAAACTGTTGAGCCACTTAAAGGCTAGTTTTTCGCAAAATTTTCTGCAAGTACTAGGTAAAACCAGCATGTTTTCCTACCTCACTCACTTGTATTTGCTACATGCTATCAGTTGGCTTTTAATACCTGCTCTTGGTTTTAACTTTAGTGATATGACCTATGGTGAAACCCTTGTTGGCTTACCATCTGGGTATGGTATGAGTTATATTGCGACCATGGCGATGATAGCTGTAGTGGTTGTGCTTACCGCCTTACTCGCTAAGCGCTACTTAAACTGGAAATATCGTAATAAAAACAGCCTGATTGCTAAATATATTTAGTAATCGCCCCCACAATATATTGTGGGGGAAATACTCGATAAAATGTTTCGTCACTTTATCAGATAGATTAATTTAATTTTTTGAGTGCTTTTTTTAATGCATCATAATCGACATTTATAAATGATAACGCTTTGGTTCGCTCTTGTTGTTAATTGAACTCTGAATTACTCCAGACCCTAACGAAATCTACTAGCATGTTAGCCTCAAAATCATCACTGATATTCTTTTCATTACCATCCCAACCACCTACTTGTAACGATAAAATAATATAAGAAGGTAAACTTCCAACTCGGTCGTCATAGTGCTCCCAGACTTTTTCACCATCTATATACATACCGACATAACCAGGCTGCCAATGCATGCCATATATATGGAAACCATCTGAGGAATAATTATGATAAAGCTCGCCGGAATTTACTGACTTATGTTGGCTACCGTAACCATCCCAATGCAGAGCTGAGATACTGATGTCTTCCCCCCAGATACCTAAACTCTCCATAATATCAAACTCCATTCCCTGATCGAATGTAGGTGAGGTATCTCCCCAAGTGTCTTTAATTAAAAGAAATGGTTCTTGACCATAATTAGTATCTGCATAATTACCTCCACGCACAAAAGCATCTTCAGTCGGGAATAAACTTTCTTCATTTACAATTAAAGCGGGCCTATCAGAAATATTATTCGCTTCACTGCTAAAAATTTTTATAAGCTGGCTACGCATATAATTGTCAATCAATGCAAAGCTCGCCTCTTTACCAGAACTTTTTTGCTCTCTTATATAACTGGTAACATCCACTTCAATTATGTTTCCCGTAACCTCTCCATAGCTATGACTAAACCATAAGGGATCGACCTGCGGTTTAGTATTCCAAGTTACAGTATCTTGGGACCAATCTGCGGAAAGTGTTTTATGCACAGCTATGCTGCTTTGAGTGTTTGCTTCAGAGATCTTAAATCTTAATAATGCAGAAGAAATAGTAGTAGATACATCATCAAGATTAAATTTTAATAATGACTGCCTCCTATAAGTATCGTTACCATAAATGCCTTTGTCAGGTAGTAACCAAAATGCAGGCCAAGCACCATGTACTGAGTCATACTTAATTTTGGCTTCAAAGTAACCATATTTTTGTCTAAATTTACGAAAAGTACTTACCTCAGCGGCTTTATAAAAGTAACGTTTAGTTCCTTGATTTAATGTGTTTTTTTCTGCTTCAAACCGTAACATTTCATTTTCAATGCGAATAGTTTCTCGCCCAGCATTACCTGCGATACCACTCATTCCTAGATATTGCTTTCCAACATGCCAATTATTAGGGTTTAATAAAGTTGAATTAAAATTATCTTCAAAAGTCAGCTCCCAATTACCAGCTAATGGCGGAGAAATGTTATTATCTGGCTCTCCCTCAACAAAGGAAACCGAGTCCATGTAAAATCTACCTGTTCCAAGAGGGCCTTGAATACCAATAGCCAGGACTTTCTCATTTTCATCAAGATTAAAGCCATTGAGATTGATTCTAATCGTGTGCCATGTATCGTCTGAAAAATTATTATGGCCAGGCAAACCATCCAATGTCCAAAATTCGTTATTGGTTTCATCAAGATTTATTTTTAATGAATCGTTACCGCGACGAAACATTAAAGTGCCCTTATTTCCTGATTTTCTGTATATTTTTGCCTCAAGTATTGAATTTTTAAAAGGAGGTACTTGAGCAATACGTAATCCTGATTGAGTCCAGTAGTGTGCCTGCATTAATATAGCTCTTTCGCCAGCAGCTACAGGCTCACCAATTTTAGTTAAAGTCGATTCACTAGATGAGGTTGACCACAATGAAGTACCATTACGTGGTTTGTCATCAAATAAAATAATAGACGCAAAACTAAGTTTAGACAGAAAGAGTAAAGTACATAAAGTGAGACTTTTTTGCCCTATAAGCCAGCGTTTTAATGGTATTAATTTCATCACTACTCCTAAAGTAATTAATAAAATTGAGTATTTAACCTATCTGAGCAAAAAATTATAGTAACTATTTATAAAGTTCTTGATGCATAACAAATAATACTTTTTAACTTAATAAAATAAATAACACACTACTAATTAATTATTATATTGTATGCAACAAACCTAATATTTTCAATTTATCAAGGTGCTTTATTTTTAATGCGGAAGAAGAGATTAGTAATTTGAAGTATTTGCAAAGAGGTGAAGTTTTAATATTTTTGTTAAGGAACTAATTAGCGCATTAGTTAAACTACAATATGGGTTCATACATTAAAAAAGGCGCTTAAAAAGCGCCTTGCTAACAAGTATGTGTGCTTAGAACATATCTTGATAGGAATGTGTTGTATTGAATGTAATTGCTTTTTCAAAGCCTGGCAGCTGAATGCTGTGCTCATCAATAACAATGTCATTTTCATCAATCAGCCCATCACCAAAACGATAAACTAGCGCGTATTGACCTAAATCTGCTTGTTGTTGATAGTGCTGTTGTGCTTCATTTACCGCTGCATGCTTGCTGGTATAAAGCCCCATCATTTCATCGCCATGACGCTTAGCAAGCATCTGCATCGTTACTTTTGCTGAAAGCACTGTGGCTGTTGCATTATTACCACCAAACCCTTTAGAGTTTATAAATGCAATATCCATATCACCACAATCATAGTGACTGTTACGAATATCTAAATGATCTGCATAAACATCATCAGCCACTTTATCTATAGTGGTAATACCCGGCATAATATTATGACTAAATACACCTAAGGCAATGGCAAGCTGATCGCCACTGGCAGGTGCTATAGTATGGCCAACATACGCTTTAGGGGCGGTTACTTTCCAATTATCTATTGCAAATGTTTGCGCTACTTTATGATAAATTAACGACTCAGTTACGCGGTTTTGTGGTGTGCTTGAACCATGGGCTAAAATAAAGCTACGTTGCTGTAATGCCTCTTTACCTAGTAAGCTACTGGCAAGTGCAGCCGATTTTGCCATGGTAATGTAGTTACCAGGCCCAGGTGAAGTAATTGATTTTTTTACTCCATCGGCGTTAACAAATACATCAGGCACACAGCCCATAATGTCTGCACCTAGTTCAAGTGCCAGCGCATCATCCATTAATATAGCCACTTGTGCGCCTTCACCTAAAGTAAAGCCACAGTTTTCGCCAAATGGGCGGCTGCTTCTACGATAATCAGGTTCATCGTCATGACTTAAATCATCTAAGCGGCGCAAACCTTCAATATTAGCCAGCGCACTCATATTGCCAAAGCCTTCAACCACTTCAGGGGTAATCGCACATTCTACACTTGCCACAATTGCAACACGTGTGCGCCCTGCTTGTATATCATTTACTGCTGCGCGCAAGTTATATAAAAAAGTAGCACACGCACCCGATGTAGAAAAAGTAGTCCCTACATTGCCCGTAACATAGGCATTGATAAAATCGGTCGACATTGTATTTAAACCCAGTGCTAGCTGCTTAGTGCTGACGCGATCACCCTGCTGGCGCGCTTTGACTAACCCACCTAAGCCTTTATCGTCCATTTGGCCAATAACCGATGCTGAATAGGTACCAATTTTATCAGGCTCAACACTATTCATAATGTATTGCCAATCAAGTCCGGTTGATTTTATTGCATCGGTGGCAGCAAAAATAGTGGCTTGTAAACCACGAGGTTGGTAGCGGCTATTGTACATAATTGACGGATCAAACCCTGTGGGTAGTTGCCCAGCCGATTTAATTGGGTTATCACGAGTAGAATCATGCTTAATATCAAATTGAGCAGCAATAGTTACTTTCACTTTTTTATTTTCAAGCTCTTCTACGTGCCAACTTTCAGGTACTGGCGAAGGTAAATCACGACGGCGTGTTTCAAACACAATCGCGTTTTCATCCGATGCGGTTAACGTCATTTTTTGCTGCCACGGCGTGGCATCCACATCAAAATGTTGTTTTTCAATTTTGCGAATTAATGTACCTGCAATAATTTGCTCACCAAAACGTGCTTCTATGTCGCTTTGCTCAACATTATTGCCTTGCATGTCTTGTAGTTGTCCATTCACAACACTCACTAAATTCATTAATGTGGCGAGGCCTAAAAATGTTTCTTGGCGAGCTTGAGACTCTAAGCTATCTAACACGATACGACGATAACCTTGATGAAAAGAAGTACGGCCAGCGGCATTAATGCCTCCCATGCCGACAATGACGGGTAATGCGGTCATAATTTACCTTTAAAAAAACGTGTTATAAGAATATGGAGTTAGTTTAAATGGATTACGCACACACCTTTGTGCTTTAATAGCCAAATATTAAGCACAAAAGGCCAAAAACAACTGGTCGGAGCATTTAAATGAGCAATAATCCAACAAATCCACCATTAAATATAGCCATTGCTGTTTACTCGCACCTACTGGTAACTAGTTTAACCCTGCCAATTGAAATGCTCCGAGCAGGTGAAGCGTTCGCCAAAGGGCACACTAGTAAGCAACACTTTAGAGCGCTGAATATTCATTTAATTGCTAAAAATATGGCTCCTATTGCAACCAGAACAGGTTTAGCCATCGTGCCTGATTGCAGCAGTGATAACGCCCCCTATTGCGATTTAATCATTGTTCCGGGTATTTGGCGTAATCCACGGCCGGTTGTTAAAACGAATCAACCAATAGTTAATTGGCTCAATGAGAGTTTTACGATGGGAAGCCATATTATTGGTGTTGGTACCGGCAATTGTTTGCTCGCAGAAGCCGGTTTACTTGATGGTCACCCTGCAACCACTCACTGGCATTATGCCAAGCAATTTTCTCAAGATTATCCAAACGTTAGCTTAAAACCTGATTTTTTTATTACCCAATCAGAGCGCATGTATACGGTAGCCAGTTTAAATGCCTTAGCTGACGTTATTGTTCATATTATTAGCCAATACTATGGTAAAGAAGCGGCGCAGCATGTTGAGCGGAACTTTTCACATGAAATACGTAAACCCTACGAAGATCAACGCTATTTAGAAGGCGCCGTTAACCGACATGCTGATGAACTTATTGCACAAATACAATTTTGGTTAAAAACTAATTTATCTAGTGAGTTAGATTTACAAGAAGTCGCGGCACAATTTAGCTTAAGCTACCGCACGTTTACACGCAGGTTTCGACTTGCTACAAATCAAAGCCCTATAGAGTACTGGCAGCAGCTACGTGTTGAAGGTGCAAAAGAATTACTGGCCTCATCGAACTTATCAATTCAGGAAGTCGCGTTAGAAGTTGGCTATAACGATCAAGGGCATTTAACCCGTGTGTTTAAAAAGGTATTGAGCCAAACCCCGAGCGAATACAGAAAAGTAGTCAGACGAAAGTTATTTGGTTAATGTTTCTTTGCCCTTGTTTGATATTTTAGTCAGGCCGTTGACAACGCAGTTTCGACCGTTGTTTTTAGCTAAATATAAATAATTATCGGCTAATCTTAAAATTTCACTCAGGTGAGTATGCTCATGTGCATCAATACCGACCAAGCCAATACTGATAGTGATGTTTAACGTGCTCTGCATATAAGTAAATTGATGATTTTGTATGTCAGTTCTTAGCTTATCCATTGTGATTATAGCGACCTCTATGTCGTCATTTACCACCAATGTAAATTCTTCACCGCCAAAACGATAAACATGTTCATCGCCTAAATGTTTTTTAAATAACTGTGTTAATTGTACCAGCACTGAATCACCGGCATCGTGCCCATATTTATCGTTTACTTTTTTAAAAAAATCCAGATCAGCTAAGGCAAAAAAATAGGGGTTAGAAAAGTCGATATGGTTATGAAAATGGCTTTTAAAAGCACGCCGGTTATAAGCCTGCGTTAAGCTGTCGCGTAATGCTAAATTAATAATTTCCTCTTGATTAGAGGCTCTCATCGATTCAAAAACATGTGAAACACCCCACACAATAATATACGTCAGAGAAAGATTAATGATGAGCTTAAAATTTATTTCAACTAACCGTTTGTCGATAACATAAAACAGCAATAACAACGTAATCAAAAAGCCAAAGCTGCTTATAAAACCATGCTTTTTTCCAAACAATAAGTAAACCAATACAGGAAGAGTACACACCCAATGCGATATGCCAGTCTCTAGATTAATTGCGGTGATAGCAAGCAACACAACCGCAAAGTAAATATAAATAACAGCATAGCTATGCCATAATTTAGAGCGGTTTGTTCTCGTTTGGTGATAGGTATAAATACAAAAAAAAGCTAATGCAAGTTCAATAAAGCCCAAAACATAATTTTTACTCATAAACACATTAACGTAAGCCACAACTAAAGCAACTAATGTAATTATTAAGCTTATATTTTTGAATACGGTTAATCTGACTGATTCTGTTTTATCAAATGAATGCTGATGCATTAATATCCCTCTAAATTATTACCTCCCATAAACTTCAAGCATATCAGCCTAGCATTAAAAAATAGATAATAACTACAACTTATATGTAAGCCTACTTACTATAACAGCTAATATTAGCCTAAATTTAAATATGCGTGAACAAAGATTGATAGGCCTTGATTAGATCTTTTTATATATATAAATTATAGTATTACTCATTAGGTGTAGTGGTATTAACATAAGGAGATAGCCGATGGATGAATTAACCAATTTGCTTGTCGAACAACACAACAATGCATCCATTAAGGCTAAACTAGCTAACTTACTCACTTTGGTCCGTAAACATTTAGATATGGATGTTGCTTTTATATCTGAATTTATTAACGATGAGCGTGTTTTTAAAGTGGTCGATAACCCCTCTGAAAACCAAGTTGTTAAAGTGGGTAATGCCGATCCGATTAATGAAACGTATTGCCAACAAATCACCGACAACAAGCTTAGCCCTATTATTACTAATACCAAAGCAAACCCAATAACCAAAGCGATGCCGGTTACAAAAAAATTAGGTATAGGGGCATATATAGGTGTACCTATCAACCTGTCAAACGGTAAATTATATGGTACGTTTTGTTGTTATAAATCACACCATGATGAGAGCTTAAATGAGCGCGATTTATCTTTTTTAAATATTATTTCAGAAATAGCGACCGGATTAATTGAAAAGAGTTTAGATAAAAGCGTATCGTACAACCACACAAAATCAACTATTGAGCAAATTATTGGCGATAATGATATTAGTATCTATTTCCAGCCTATTTATAGTCAACTAAATAATAAAGTTGTAGGTTTTGAGTCGCTTGCACGTTTTTTAACCACCCCTTATAAAACCCCTGATATCTGGTTTGAAGAAGCGAGTAAGGTGGGTTTAAGTGAATCATTAGAAATGCTGGCCATTAAAAATGCAGTAGCCAGTATGGCAAAGTTTAATAATACAACTTACATTGCCATTAATTGCTCGCCTTCGCACATTCTTAGCAGTGCACTTGAACGAACATTACAACAGATTGACTGCACTAGGCTGGTATTAGAAATTACTGAACATTCGCCAATTTCTAATTACGAAAAAATGCGAGCTGCACTTAGGCCTCTCAGAAACAAAGGTCTGCGCTTGGCCATTGACGATGTTGGCGCTGGCTTTTCCTCATTTCAGCACATACTAGAGCTTGAGGCCGATATTATAAAATTAGATATTAGCCTGACTCAAAATATAAACACAGACGATCGTAAATTTTTACTGGCAAAAGCACTGTGTGGATTTGCAAAAGCAATCGACTGCACCATTGTTGCCGAAGGGATCGAAACCGCAGAAGAACTAAACTCGTTAAGAATACTCAATGTAGACAGTGTACAAGGTTATTTTATTGGCCGCCCTGCACCAATTGAAGATGCGCTTAGCTTCCAAAACAAAGCACTACCCGCATAAAAACGCCACTAATTAGTGGCGCTCGGTATCAATACTGTCTTTTCGATAATAGCGTTTATGATAACTTTTCACTTTAGCATGCACGCCTTTACTTAAGCTTTTAAACTTAGCTTCTAGCACGTCAACGCCATATAAAATACCCACCACAAGCACCGAGAGCTTAATAGCAGCCCCGAGGTTTTCAGTTGCTATCATCACGCCAATGGAGGCCAGTACCCAAATGGTGGCAGCAGAGGTAACCCCGACTACCGCACCGTCTTTTGCGAGCATTACGCCTGCGCCTAAAAAGCCGATGCCGGTAATTATTTGCCCGACTACGCGAGAATGATCAATCACATCCCCTTGTAAATTAAACGCAGTCGATAAAAACAAGTAAGTACCTAAGGTGATCAGTGCAGAAGTACGGATCCCTACAGGTTTGCCACGCAATTGCCGTTCTATACCAATAATAGCCCCACAAAAAGCCGCCGTACCAATAGCTGCCCACGAGTATGGGGCTACATCGATAAAATCTAAAAATGTCACTTAAAATCCTAATCTATTATTTTTTACCAATAGCAACTGCCGTTCTAAGCCTTTGACTACCAAAAGCCGACATTTTACTAAAATCGCTGCGTGCAATTGGCACATATTGACAGTCAATCGCTAATTGATTGTCGTTACCTGGTTCGCAAAACGGGTCATGTACGTACACACAGTGCGCATCTAAATGAGTAACACATACCCAATGCGGTGATTTTTTTCCATCAAACCGATAAGTGCTTATTAACAGTAACACACTAAAACCTTGGTTTAACCACGTCTCTATATCGGTTAGTTCAACATCTTTATAGGTAACAGGAATATTAGCCGAGGCTATGCCTTCAACAAATTGCTGATGTACTGTCGCCAGCACCGTTTTTTTATTATCACTGCGTACCCCATCTAAAAATAATGGCTCTGAGGTATTAACAATAACCTCACTTTTAAATCCCCGTTTATTTGCAGCCAATGCCAAGCCAAACGGATGACAACCGCCATGTCCCGAGGTCATAAAAATGGTGGTGCCTTCACGCCATAAAGCTAATTCATGTGACTGACTCAGCTCTGTGCTGTTATCAAGCGAGCCCATTGCCATTAATAATGCCGCAGGCCCACAGGTAAACTCGGTAGTTTGCTGATACCATGGCGTTAAACGCTCAACTTGCAACTCGCTGGTTTGACGGATGTTTTTTTGCATGCGCAAGGCATCACTGTGATCATCGTAATAATCACTGTACTGACCAAAAACACGATACCCTACACTTTTATAAAGCCCTATGGCGCTGTCGTTATTTACTGCCACTTCTAAACGCAAATAAATACGCCCACGCTCACTAGTGGCTTTTTCAAGGGCTTTAAGCAGCGTTTTAGCGATTCCTTTGCCCTGCATCGTCGGTAATACGGCTAACGAATACAAACGCGCTAACCGCGTGCCTTTATGGCACCACACCAAACCGTAACCACATAATTGCGCATTGTGCTCGGCAACTAATAAAATCCCATGTTTAGCACTAAGCCAGCGCTTTAAACTTCGCGCACTAAGCTTATCGTTACTAAAGCAGGCATTTTCAAGCGCCACTAAGGCGTTTAAATCACTCGCGCTTGCAGGGCGAATACTAATATCCGCCCCTGCAAAAATCGTTATATCAGACAATGCGTTAAGCATTAGCCGCGACCTCGTGCTTCAAGGCGCTGTTTAAACTCATCCATAATGATCATGTATAACTCATCACCTAAGTAACCATCTTCTACTTTGTGATCAATACTTGGGTTATCGTTTACTTCCAACACATACGCACGGCCTTGATGCTCTTTTACATCCACACCGTATAAACCCTTACCCACGGTTTTACATGCTTTTAAAGCAGCATCCAGTACAGCTTTAGGTAATTCAAACGTAGGTAATGTTTCAAAGCCACCCGAGAAAAAGCGTTTTGCGTCATGGTTATATATTTGCCAATGGTTACGCGCCATTAAATAACGACACGCATAAATAGCACGACCATTAAGTACCCCTACACGCCAATCATATTCTGTGTACATGTACTCTTGCGCCAGAACTAACGCACTTAAAGCAAATAATTCACTAAGCTTAGCTTCTAATTCATCACGATTAGCAACTTTATACACGCCTTTTGAAAACGACCCTTCTGGCATTTTTAATACCAGCGGATAATTAAACGACGCTTCTAGTTGCTCAATTGTGTCTTTTGATTGATCTGCGACCACCACGGTTTTTAAGCTCGGTACTTTCTGATAATTGAATGCATCATGTAAGTACACTTTATTACAGCATCGTAAAATAGACTCCGCATCATCAATCACCACTAAACCTAGGCTTTGCGCTTTACTTGCAAGGCGGTACGTTGGGTGATCAATCGCTGTTGTTTGTCGAATAAACAACGCATCAAATTGGGCAATATTGTCTATTTCCTCAAAGCTAAGTGCTTTTGCGTTAATACCATGTTTCGCTGCTGCTTTTATAAAACGGGCTATTGCATCTTTATCACTTGGCGGTACTTTTTCGTTATGATCAACCAATATCGCCATATCCCAACGGAAACGGCGCTCTACTTTACCAATACGCCATTGCGTTTGGGTAAACTCATTTAGCTTTTCAATAAACGCAGCATATTGTTGCTCGCTTAGGGACGCTAATGATCCTTGTTGTAATAGGCCTTGCTCATCAACAAATAAAATAGGCGCTGGGTATTGTTTAAATACCGATTTAGCGGCTTTAGCTTGTTGATCATTTCCCGCATGACCAAAATAAACAGCACCATCAATATGGCCAATATTTTGTAATGACGCTTGATTGCTTCGAAGCGCGTTAATTGTTTTTACACTCGGTAATACTTGGTGCTTGCGCGCCTCAGCAAGTAACGAACAGTAATAGCCTTTACTTAAATACTGGCTAGCATCACATAGATTTATTATGCGGGTTTTTGGTTCGTTGCGTTTTGGGTAGTCACGCAAATAGGTGTTAAAGGTAATGACATTTTCAAATGAAAGAGCAAGCGTTTGCTCATTGTTATCAACCACAATTAAGGTTTTAAACACGACTTTTCCTAGTTAAGTCAAAATATACAAAGCAGCCTTGCTAATCAGTTAGCTCAGCGAATAAAACAGCAAATAGAAACACCCATCGCACTAAGTGCAGCATTTAGCAAATCACTTAATACGATAGGTGCTTTAACGAATATCTACTATAAACGTTAGCGCTTAAATTGCTTAAGCGACAGGTGATTTATATGCCCTTTTTTAGATGCGCACAAACGAGATATTTTTAGCGTAAAGATAAAAATTTTTGATGAACTTTTTTATTGCTAATTTGTGTTTTAAAATAGCCAAAATTTAATACTAAAAGTGATCATCATGTCTCTTCCCGCTTGTCCTAAATGCCAATGTGAATACGTTTACGAAGACCAACAGCTGCTTATTTGTCCAGAATGTGCCTATGAGTGGAACCCGAATGTTACTAATGACGAAGACGCTATTTTAGTGAAAGACGCAAACGGCACTTTACTTGCTGATGGCGACAAAGTAACCGTAGCTAAAGATTTAAAAATTAAAGGTAGCTCACAAGTTATTAAAATTGGCACCAAGGCCTTAGTAAGACGTGTACTTGATAAAAAAGATCATGAGCTTGACTGTAAAGTAGATGGCATAGGTGAAATGATGGTGACGGCTAAATTTGTTAAAAAAGCCTAAACCCATTGAAATAAACAATTAAATACAGCAAGAACCTGTGTAATCTTGGCGCTTTATTGCATTAACAAACTGACATCCACTTTAACTAATTGATTTTCAGCGCCTTTTAAAAAATTGAAAATCTAAATTCAGTTCTCAAAGTGGTGTGTTAGTTGTCTAGTATTACTACTTCTGCTTTGTGAAAGTGTGTTTTTGCGCTTTGCAAAACATCGGCAGTAAACTTTGAGTTTGGCACTGGTATATCAATAACATTGCCACTTTTACAAAATAAAGTAACGGTATTTGACGCTAGCTGTATTTTAATTATCGCCCCTTTGGGAATAAGCTGCATTCTACTTTTATTATTATTGAACCAGTGAGGTTTTTTGCAAAGTAGAACGTTTTCTCCAATATCAGAAAAAACACGCTCAGGCCTAAAGGTTAAGTACTTTATAATTAAAGCCGTGAGTAAAACACCCGTAATTGTGACGGTAAAAATCCCTATCTCCATAATATTCCCTTAAATTTATGTCCTTTATTTAACTGCTTATCCGTTAATGATTATCAGACTCAAGCAAATCTTATAAGTTCACGCTATAAATGCCTTAGTTGTGATTGAGTGAAACCAGCTAACATCGAGTTATAAACACCCCTTAACTAGTTTATTATATTAGCTTATTAGATAACACAGTTAATGTTTCATCGTAAGCGCGTTGATTAAAGTTACTTGAGTGTGGGTTCATAAAACCATGTAAATAATTAACATGCTTTACATTAACATTAGCCTTTGTTGCCAGCTCAACGTGCAGTGATTTAACATCAAAGTGCGGTTCATAATGCGGAAGTATAAGTTCAATCTCAAACTGTGGTTGTAAGTCTGTATGGTGCCTAATTTGCGAGCTGTAAAAACAAATGCCCTTAGTTATCGTTTTAATCGCCGGATGTGAAGACATTGACCAAATTGCCGATGCGCCAACACTAAAACCAATCAATATGATGTTACCAGCGAGTGGTTTAATCGCTTTTTGTAAAATAGCGACATACTCATCAAGGCCAATATGCTGACTAAAATACTCATAGGCCTGCTGTTCACTGTTAAATGCCATATCCACCCCGCCATAGGGATCGACAATAGACTGAGCGTTTAGTTCTTCAGCTAATGCTTTTAAAGCCGCTGTTTTACCAAATATATCACTAACCAAAACTAAGTTCATAAACGGCTCATCTTTAATTTTATTCTTTAAGTTTCAGGCAATTATTTAACAAAGAAGCCTACGAGATGCTGCGTCTCAAAGTAAGAGACAAATAAATACTACATTCAAAGCACTTTAACCACATCGTAACTATGTTTTACATCACCGAGTGTTAAACTAACTTCATCATCGACTTGTTTACCTAATAACTGTTGGCCTAATAGTGCACCAGAGGTAAGTACTTGAATAGTTGTGCCTTTAATATCAACGGTTAATCCACCAGCTGCTGGGCCTAAATAAAACCATTTTTGTGTGCCTGCATCATCTTCTAAACACACCAATGAACTGACTGCTATTGTGCCTGTAACGACGTCGTTGTAGATGGCTTCAAATAGTTGTATTTCTTTATAACACTCATTCACCCGATCAGCGTGACCTTGCGCTAAATACGCAGCTTCAAGCCCGAGCGTATCATATTGAGTTTCTGCAATACTTTCTTCGTGGGTCGCGGTATCGTGGGCTGTTTGAGCTGCAATTTTCGCAGTATTGAGCTGCTCTTCTAAGGCAAAACGCAGGTGCTCTGTAACATGGGCTTTATTCATTTGGAAATTCACTAAATACGGTAAAAATAATTTTGCCATTTTAGCATTGTTGCTACACCTAACACTATCCCTTTGCTGTGTAACAACAATGCTGATTTAAGCCTATGGCATATCCATTAATGCCTGCGTTTGCTGATCCACTTGCTTATCGTAGTTTTTAGCACTTAACCCAAGTAGCTCGGGTAATGTTGCAGCAATACAAATGGACGATAACGTGCCTACGACTATTCCTGCAAACAGAGCAATTGCAAATCCCTGCAGCGGCGCCCCTGCTAACAGCCAAACACTTGCAACCGTTGCGAGCGTAGTCCCGGAGGTAATAAGCGTACGAGTTAAGGTGCTTTTAATAGCACTGTTGATAATACTGCTTGGTTTGAGTGTGATGTTTGTTGGTATGCGCAACAGCTCGCGCACCCTATCTCCAACTATTATTGAGTCATTTAGTGAGTAGCCAATAATCGCCAACAAACTGGCTAAAACAGTTAGGTTAAACTCTATTTGTAACCATGAGAATAAGCCAACCACCAGCACTAAGTCATGAAATAAAGCCACCACAGAGCCTAATGCCAAACGCCATTCAAAACGAACAGCTAAATAAATCATTACCGCGACCATCGCAGCAAATAATGCTAAGCAGCCTTGTTCAAATAGTTCATCACCCACTTGAGAGCCAATATAAGCCGATGATAAAACCTCAGCATTTATAGTTGGGTTTTGGCTAATAGCCGTTTTCCAGTCATCGTTATTGCTTGTATTATTGGGGCCTTGTGTTAGTTGAAAATGATTATTGCCCTGTGCTGTTAGCTCAAATTCACCCTGATGATTTTTTGCAATAAATTGCTCAAGCTGTTTTAGTTCAACACCTTGGCTGGTGGTAAACTCTGTTAAGTATCCACCCGTAAAATCAAGGCCAAAGTTTAGCCCTTTTTGTGCAATGGTGAATACCGACAACAACACAAATATGGCGCTGATCAGCATGCCTGTATAACGTATACGAGACCCTGCCTCACATTTTAAAAAAGAATTAAGCATGCGCGTTTACTCCTGCTTTTTTACCCAGCTTTAAATATAAGCTTTGGCTTAAATATTTCGATACATACACACCAGTAAATACCGATGTGATAAGTCCCAGCGCCAGCGTTATAGCAAAGCCTTTTACAGGGCCATAACCTATACCATATAAAATAATCGCGGTGATCATCGTGGTAATATTGGCATCTAAAATCGTATTCGCAGCTTGTTTATAGCCCTCTTGTATCGCTTGATATGGAGGACGTCCTTTGCGGCGCTCTTCTTTAATGCGTTCAAATATAATCACGTTAGTATCAACTGCCATTCCTATGGTTAGCACCAAACCTGCAATACCAGGAAGTGTTAAAACCACCCCAGGTAATAATGACATTAACCCCACTAAAGACGTTAAATTTAAAACTAACGCAACATTTGCAATAAGCCCTAAACGACGATACCACAGCGCCATAAAGGCAAGCGTTAACCCCATGCCTAACATTAACGCCGCCAATCCATTGTTAATGTTGTCTTGGCCAAGGCTTGGACCAATAGTTTGTTCATGTACTATGGTCACTGGCGCCGTAAGCGATCCTGCACGTAGTAATAGCGCTAAATCGGCAGCCGCTTGCTGGCTTTGCATATTGGTTATACTAAAGCGTGAGCTTAAATGCTGGGCTATATTCGCCACATTAATGACTTCGCTTTTTTTAACCACTTCACCTTTAGCATTTTGTGAATACTCTGAATAGAGCGTTGCCATCGGCTTGCCTATATTCGCTTTAGAAAACGTCGACATAGCATCGCCACCTTGGCTATCTAGGCTCAGTTGTACTAAAGGTTTACCCCAGTCATCACGGCCAATATTGGCATTATTAATGTGCTCACCAGTAAAAATAGGCACAGGGTCGAGCTTAATAGTCCCACCCGATTGCAAATTAAATGTTTGCCCGCCAATCTCTTTAAGTTGATAAAATCCAAGTGACGCGGTAGCACCAATAATACGTTTTGCCTCGGCTGGGTCTTGGACGCCGGGTAGCTCAATGCGAATGCGCTGCTTACCTTGGCGCTGTGTAACCGCCTCGGTAATTCCTAACTCTTCAATGCGTGAGCGAAGCGTAGTGAGTGTTTGGCTCATGACTTGTTTATCAAATGCGCTGCGCCCTTGCTCAGAATAACTCACTTTAACGACCTGTAAGTTGCCATGAGTTGATGTGGTTATAGTTAGATTTTCAAAGCGGCTTTTAAGGTCGCTAATAACTGAGGTTAGCTTTTCAGCTGCATTTTCTAATGCACTTATTTCAAAGCCTTGGTTAGTTTGCTTTGCTTTAACACCATAGGCTTTTTGTTTAACAATAATGGCTTTCGTTTGCTGGTAAGCACTGAGTAATTGCTCATCAATGGCTTTATCTAAATCAACATCAAGTACAAACAATACTCCGCCGTTTAAATCAAGACCCAGCTTTATGGGCGATAAACCAAACTCTTGTAACCAAATAGGGCTGGTTGCATGTTCTACAATTTTAACTTGTGTATTTGGGTAATTCGATTTTATAGCCGCTTGAGCTTGGGCACTTTGCGTAGGTGTATTTAAAAGCACATTAATTGTTGCTTGGTTTTCTACCCCTTGGCTGACCTCAAAACCTTGGCTATTTAAAAAGCGCACTATGTTTTCAGTACTTGGTAGTGCTTGTGTTTTAACCTCAGGTGCGGCACTAATATGCAACCACGATTTATTCGGGTATAAATTAGGTAAAGCGCTTATTGCCAGTAAAACCAATACAACCAACATGGCTACATAGCTTAATTTAAATTTAGCCATAAATGGCTTTTTTTGTTTTTTAAAACTTAACATAGTTGTTCCTTATTACTAGGCATAGCCCAGTAACGTACCTATTAGGCACAATTAAACTTAAGGTCAAAACGCGATGCGTTAAAACCAATTAACGATAATTAAGGAACTTTAAGCGTGGTAGGTGGTTACAGCGGTGTATAACAGATTCGCATCTTTCCAGCCGCTCAAGCGCGACTTTTTACTTTTAAATACCCAGGTATACCAAGGCTGATTTATGGTGACTGCTTGCGGTCGCAAAAAAATATGCCTACACCCATTTAGCGCAAAAAACTCATGCACTACATCGTATTCAGGATCGCCCTGCGCACTGTGTAAAAATAAAAAAGAGTTATTGGCTGTTAGCCTAGGTTGATGCGCAGCAAACTCAGAATGCTTTGAGTTTTTATGCTGTAAATTGCCTAGCGATTTTAACGGTGTGGGAGCGTTAGTTAAATTTTCGACATTACCAACATGGCTATAACTGCTTTGGTTATTGTTTAATTCGTGTTTTACACCCATAGCATGGCTTTGCCCACTAAAGAGTGCGGCAAAAAACAAGCATGTAGCTAAAAAAACGCGAAATTTAAACATCTGTCATTTAAAACTAAAATAAAGGATAGATAGTATATAAGGGCAGCTAATTAAAATACAATAGCCAACATTAAGCTATTTCATTTATATAAAAACAATACTGAGATCCTCGATGCGCTCCAGACAAAGTTCAGTAAAACGCCCCGATGCCATGAATTTAAAACAAAGCATTCAAACTCTTTGGCCTTATATCACTAAATTTAAAGGGCGTGTGCTGATTGCCATATTAGCGCTTGTGGGTGCTAAAGGCGCGACATTGCTCATGCCATGGGCTTTAAAAGAAATAATTGATGCGGTTGATAAATCAATTAACCCGCTACTGCTCGTCCCAACCTTATTACTCGTTATGTACGGCGCACTGCGATTTGCCAGCGTGTTTTTAGGTGAAGTACGCGATGCTGTATTTTCTCGAGTCACCGAGCATGCCATGCGTGATATTGGCCTTAAAGTATTTAAACATTTGCATTCGTTAGATTTAGCCTTTCATTTAGACAGACAAACTGGCGGTATAAGTCGAGACATAGAGCGCGGCACCAGTGGTTTGAGCTTTTTAATGCGCTTTTTAATGTTTAATATTGTGCCCACGTTGTTTGAAATAATGACCGTGGCGATTATTTTTGGCACCTTATTTTCTATTTGGTTTGCGCTGATCACCCTACTTGCTGTGGCTATTTATATCTTTTTTACCGTGGCAGTTACCCAATGGCGAAACCGCTTTATTCGCGAGTCAAATGCTGCCGACAACCAAAGTAACACACGCGCCATCGACAGCTTATTAAATTACGAAACCGTTAAATACTTTAATAACGAAGAGTATGAAGCTAAAACTTACGATACGTTTTTAGCAACCTGGGAACAAGCACGATTAAAAAACAGACTCTCGTTACTGGCGCTAAATTCAGGGCAAGCACTCATTATTGCCTGTGCAATAACCGCATTAATGTGGCTTGGCGCAAGCGAAGTTGTCACGGGCGAGTTAACGATTGGTGAACTTGTGATGATCAATGCGTATATGATTCAACTCTTTTTACCGCTCAACTTTTTAGGGTTTGTGTATCGCGAAATACGCCGTGCCCTCACCGACCTTGAAAACATGCTCGGCCTGCTTAATACACAACCTAAAGTGGCGGATGCTCATGAGGCTAAAGAATTGGTCATTAAACAAGGTGAAATTAGCTTTGATAAAGTAAGCTTTCACTACGACAGTAAAAGGCCTATTTTAAAAAGCATTAGCTTTAATGTTGCTGCCGGCTCAAAAGTCGCGATTGTGGGTGCAAGTGGTGCAGGAAAAAGCTCATTAGCCCGATTACTGTATCGCTTTTATGAGCTGTCATCAGGCACTATTAGCATAGATAAACAAGCAATTAATACAGTTACTCTTGCAAGCTTGCGTAAAGCCATTGCGATAGTCCCCCAAGATACTGTGCTGTTTAATAGCACCATCCGTGAGAATATTGCCTATGGCAGACCCTCAGCAACTGAAGATGAAATAAATAAAGCAATTAACATGGCGCACTTAACCGACTTTATAAATAGCTTAGACAAAGGCGATAAAACCCTCGTGGGTGAGCGCGGGTTAAAAGTCTCAGGGGGTGAAAAACAACGGATTGCCATTGCCCGTGCTATTTTAAAGCAATCACCCATCTTAATCTTTGATGAAGCAACTTCCGCGCTCGACTCTCATGCAGAGCAAGCTATTTTAAAAGCAATGCGAGAAGTGGCAAATGATCACACCAGTATTGTTATTGCACACCGACTTTCGACCATAACCGACGCAGACTCAATTATTGTTTTAAAAGCTGGTGAAATTATTGAACAAGGCAAACACCAAGAACTACTAAATCAAAACGGTGAATATGCCCGTATGTGGGCATTACAGCAAAAGCAGTCAAAGGCGCAATAAACTAAGCCGCTCAAGAACGATTTAAGTAGTTGAGTATTTTTTTGCTATTTTGATAGTATTTTATTCATCTTATCGACCGGTACGGTTATTCACCTCAAAAGGTTTGTTTGAAGTGAAGTTATCAATACAATCAAATAGCTATTTTTATAACAAAAATATAACGAATTAAATAACGTGAATTCATAGGGGAAAGTAATGAAAAAAAGTTTAATTGCAGCGGCACTCGCCGCTACATTTATTACCGGCTGTTCAGAGCCACAAACTACAAAAACTGAGCAAGTCGCAGCAGTCGCTGAAAAACCACAAGCAACTGAGCAAGCTGAATTAGGCACTTTTGGGGTTGATTTAACTGCCCGCAATGAAGCTGTAAAACCAGGCGATGACTTTTTTATGTATGCCAGCGGTTCATGGTACGACAACTACGAAATGCCAGCAGATAAAACACGCTATGGTGCGTTTTCTGCGTTAGCTGAACGCAGTGAAGAGCGTGTAAAAGAAATTATTGAAGATATTGCAGCACGTGAAAATTTAAATGCAGAAGAGCAACTAGTTGCTGATTTTTATAATTCGTACATGGATACCGACACGCTAAATAAGCTCGGTGTGACTCCCATTAAGCCATTGCTTAACGATATTAACGCTGTCGACTCAACTGATGACTTAGCAAAAATCTTTGGTAATTCATGGCTCACTGGTGTTAGCGCCCCAATTGGTGGTGGTATGTGGTTTAACCGCTTAGATCCTAATAAATACGAAATGTCGTTAGGTGCTGGTGGTTTAGGCTTACCTGATCGTTCATATTACCTTGAAGATGCAGAGCGTTTTGTAAAAACTCGTGAAGCGTATGTTGCACATATTGCCGACATGCTTAAATTTGCTGGTGTTGAAAATACCACTGAACGTGCACAAGCAATTTTAGCGCTAGAGACAAAAATTGCAGAAGGTCATTGGCCACGTGAAAAACGCCGTAATCGTGACATAACGTTAAACCAAATAAAACGCGACGAGTTAAGTACTCAGTACCCTGGATTTAATTGGGATTTATACTTTGCGCAAACAGGTTACAAAGTACCGCAGCTAAACGTGTCGCAGCCTGAACCTGTAAAGGCCATGATTGATTTAATCAACAACGAAGATATAAGCGTATGGAAAGACTACCTAACATACCATGCAATTAATGGTAACGCTGGGCTGTTGTCAGAAGACATATTTAACACCAGCTTTGCTTTCTTTGGTAAAGAGTTAAATGGTCAACAAGAGCCTCGTCCGCGCTGGAAACGTGCGATCAGCCAAATGTCAGGCACTAGTTCACTAGGCTTTGCGATTGGTAAAATTTATGTAGATCGTTACTTCCCTGAGTCATCGAAGCAGCAAATGTCTGAGCTGGTTGAAAACTTACGCACAGCCCTTGGCGAGCGTATTGATAACCTAGATTGGATGGGCGCAGAAACAAAAGTAAATGCGCGTGCAAAATTAGCGGCGTTTGTGCCAAAAATTGGTTACCCAGACGAATGGCAATCTTACGAAGGCTTAAGTATTAGCAAAAATGATTTAATGGCTAATGTAAAAAATATGCGTGAGTTTTTCCAAGCCGATAGCGTTGAAAAAGAGCTGAAAAAGACCGACCGCAATCGCTGGGGTATGACACCACAACGTGTAAATGCTTATTACAATAGCTCATTTAATGAAATTGTATTCCCTGCCGCTATTTTACAACCGCCGTTTTTCGATCCAAATGCAGATCCTGCGGTAAACTACGGTGGTATTGGTGCCGTGATTGGCCACGAAATGGGCCATGGCTTTGATGACCAAGGGTCAAAATCAGATGCTAACGGCATACAACGTAACTGGTGGACTGACGAAGACCGTGCTGCTTTTGATGCTAAAGCCGACAAACTGGCGGCTCAGTACAGCAAATATGAGCCAATTCCAGGTAACTTTGTAAATGGCCGCAACAGCTTAGGTGAAAATATTGGTGATGTAGGTGGTTTAGCCATGGCTTATCATGCCTACAAACTAAGCCTAAATGGTAAAGAAGCCCCTGTGATTGATGGTGTAACCGGCGATCAACGTTTCTTCTTAGCGTGGGCACAGGTATGGAAAGAAAAACGTACTGAGCAAAGCATGTTAAATCAATTACGTGGCGGTACGCATGCGCCAGGTCGCTTTAGAGCACAAGCTCCTCGTAACCACGACGCTTGGTACAAAGCATTTGATGTAAAACCAGGTGATGAGTTGTACTTACCAGAAGACGAACGTGTTCGTATTTGGTAATCCCCTGACAAACGTTCATCATTTGTAACGAATAAACAACCCGCTTCGGCGGGTTTTTTTATTTTCCATTCATAATAACTGTTCCCCCCGTTACTTAGTAATCAATCTCAATACTTACTAGCCCTGCCCGGCATTTACCTTTAGAATATGGGCTTGCAAATTTTTTCAATTATTTATACATATTAAGGCGAAACGCAGATGGGAAGAGCTTACCAAAACAAAAAAGATTCAATGGCTAAAACTGCGGGTGCTAAAACTAAAGTTTATTCAAAATACGGTAAAGAAATTTATATTTGTGCAAAAAACGGCGGTGTTGATCCAGACGGTAACCTAGCACTGCGTCGTTTAATTGAACGCGCTAAAAAAGACCAAGTACCGGCTCACGTAATTGAACGCGCTATTGATAAAGCCAAAGGCGGCGGCGGTGAAGACTATGCAGCTACGCGCTACGAAGGTTACGGCCCAGGTAATTGCATGATTATTGTTGACTGTTTAACCGACAACAACAAACGTACCTTTGCTGATGTACGTGTGTGTTTTACTAAAGCAAACGCTAAAATTGGCGCACAAAACTCGGTATCACACTTATTTGATCACCTTGCTATTTTTGTATTTGACGGTGACGACGATGAAACCGTACTTGAAGCGCTAATGATGGCTGACGTTGATGTAACCGATGTAGAAGTAGAAAACGGTAAAGTGACTATTTTTGCCCCTCACACTGAATACAACAATACGCGTACCGCACTTGAAGAAATGGGTGTGACAGAATTTGACGAAGACTTAATTGCCTTTGTACCCCAAGTAGAAGCCCCTATTGAAGGCGAAGATGTAGAAGTGATGGAACGCTTTTTAGCCATGCTTGAAGATTGTGACGACGTACAAAACGTGTACCACAACGCACAATTTTAAGCGTTAAAGCTTAATCGTGTTTAAAGGCCAACTTAGTTGGCCTTTTTGTTGATTTTAAAATGGATTATTAATTTTGAATACCCTTTCACAACTTCGCAGCGGCCAATTACATGGTGCAAAACACCTACAATTAGTTGAAGCGCTAAGCCACTTTCCAGAGGAAATTTTTACCCTCGCGGATACCCTCGAAGTCTTGGATTTATCTAATAATAACTTATCTGATTTACCTGATGAATTTGCCTGCTTAACAAAATTAAAACGACTGTTTTTATCGTTTAATCAGTTTAAACATATACCTAAAATACTTGCTAAGTGTCCTGCTTTGATAATGGTTGCATTTAAAGGTAATTACATCACTGAATTTGCAGATCACTGCCTACCTAAAGCGATTGAATGGCTTATTCTTACAGATAATAAAATAGCTAAGCTGCCTGCAACATTTGGCCAATACACTGCGCTTAAAAAGCTGGCATTGGCAGGTAATCAGCTCAGTGAGCTACCAATAAGCATGGCAAACTGCCATAACCTGGAACTAATTAGGCTCTCTGCAAATCAGTTAACTCAAATTGATGATTGGCTATTTGAACTACCAAAGCTGACTTGGCTTGCATTTGCAGGTAATTGCTTTAATAAATCACAGTGCCTTACCCAATCAAATTTAGCCAATAAACCACTGAGTGACTACTCGCTCAGTAAAGTAATAGGCCAAGGCGCATCAGGGATTATCCATCTTGCTTATTCAACGAATAAAGAGCCGGTTGCTGTTAAGTTATTTAAAGGGACTATTACAAGCGATGGTTATCCGCTGGATGAAGTTAATTGCTGCTTGCAAGCGCTTGAGCATCCAAACTTAATTAAAGTACTGGCTTACATTGAACAACAGCAACAGCTTGGTTTAGTGATGGAGTTAATTGATACAAGCTTTACAAATCTAGGCTTACCGCCGAGCCTTGATACCTGTACTCGAGATACATTTGAAAGCGATTGCCACTACTCTACCCAAGTAATTTATGCCATAGCGCAGCAAATGGTTAGCACTGTGGCCCACTTGCACCAGCACAATATAAGCCATGGTGATATATATGCGCACAATACCATGGTTGACCCGCACGCGCGTGTGCTGTTTGGGGACTTTGGCGCGGCCACTGATCTTACTATGCTCAGTGACTATCAACATCAACAAATGCAGTTAATAGAAGTGCGTGCTTTGGGATGTTTAATCGAGGATTTACTCACAACCTGCCAAGAGCAAAACGCTGAAGTCATGCACTTAAAACATATTGCGCAGCAATGCATGAGCGAAAATATCGCACAGCGGCCAACACTTAGCGCATTAGCTGACTTTTTATAGTGGTTATGCGGCCATTAATATTATGGCCGCAAGCTAGAATGAACACTATTTTTGTTTTTTAAACGGGTAAATTTGTTGCTTTAGCATACCTACAGGCATGTAATCACCCACAACCCCATATTCTTTAGGCCACTCTGCTTGCCCTTTTACTGCAGAGCCAAACAAGTAATCTAAAAACGAAAAATGGGCTGCGTAATTTCTATCAATTGCGGCTTTATCGGATGCGTGATGCCAATGATGAAACTGCGGTGTAACCATAAAATACTTTAACCACCCAAATTTTACATTTACGTTAGCGTGATTAAATACCGCTTGAAAGCCTACAATAATCACGTACAAACTAATAATTTGCTGTGAAAAACCCAGCACAAATATAGGCGTTAACACTAAACTACGGGTAACCAGTATTTCTAAAATATGCTGACGAGAGCCTGCTAACCAGTCCATTTCTTTGGCACTGTGGTGCACACCATGAAATCGCCATAAAAAGGGGACTTCGTGATACGCACGATGTGTCCAATACTGCATTAAATCAGCCACCAAAATAATTAAAAATAGCTGCAGTATAAACGGCATTTGCGCTATGTAACCTTGTAATGTGCTCGACACCGCCCAACCAAAACCATAATGAACAAAATGATTAGTAACCAGTAATACAAAGCCCACTATTAGATGATTGACAAAGAAATGGTTTAAATCCCCGCGCCATTCACTACGCAATATTTTTTGCTCTTTTCGATGCGGAAGTAGTTTTTCAATTAAAATAAAAATTAAGGTTGAGCCTAATAAGTCTAGGGCGTGTTGATCTTTGTGGTATGAAAAACAAACAGCATGAAGATAAGGTATAATTGAATTCGCCAGAAAACTTTACACCGAACCTACATGCCAAGATTAATGCTAACAGACGGGACATGGAATGTCTTATCAAAAGTAATGTACTTAAGTGGTCGAATTTATAATAAGCCCGACCATAGAAAAACGCTCGAAGGCATACTGTATAAGATGCGCACAGGTATTCCATGGCGAGATTTACCTTCTGATTTTGGCCGTTGGAGTGCTATCTACAGACGGTTTAATTTATGGTCCAAAAAAGGGATTTTGAATGAACTGTTTCGCGCATTATCTCGTGATGCGGACATGGATTGGGTCTTCATTGATGGCAGTATTGTCAGGGCTCATCAACATAGTTGCGGTGCAAGAACTGCTGACAATGAATCAATTGGAAAGAGCCGAGGTGGAAATTCTACGAAAATTCATCTTGCAGTCGATAGCGGAGGGTTGCCTGTTTATTATGAATTATCCTGTGGAAATACGCATGATATCGTCCATGCAGAGTCACTCGTAGCTAATTGCCCAACAAGTAATATGGTTGTCGCAGATAAAGGCTACGACAGTGAAAAACTGAGAGCGTTTGTTCGTGATAATAACGCTACACCCGTTATTCCACGTAAGGGCAACAGTTTAGTAGGCAATGAAGATATTGACTGGTGCATGTATAAATATCGGCACTTGGTTGAGAATGCATTTGGCCGTATTAAGCAATATAGAGGGATAGCCACGCGGTATGAAAAGCTTGAACGAAATTATCATTCAATGCTCGCTTTAGCATTTACTATGATGTGGCTACCAATGTGGGCTGATTGATATATGTACTACAAAGATCAACAGCCCCTA
>NZ_AUTH01000015.1:0-2910 GCF_000497975.1 Pseudoalteromonas sp. TB41
TGTAGTGGTACAGTGATTTTGGCCACCCATTAAGAAAGAAATGTTATGCTAATAAGCATACAAATTTGGGTGAAAAAATGACGAAATTAAAACGCGCAACGTATTCTGCGGCAATCAAATTAGAAACAGCTCAGCTTGTAGTTGACCAAAGTTATACTCAAGAAGAAGCAGCCAAAGCGATGGGGGTGGGTAAATCAACCGTCAGTAAGTGGGTTACTCAATTAAAGCAAGAGCGGAGTGGCCAGACACCATCTGCTTCACCAATGACGCCCGAACAAATTGAAATCCGCGAACTTAAAAAGCAAATCCAACGCATTAAATTAGAAAAGGATATATTAAAAAAGGCTACCGCTCTCTTGATGTCCGACTCCCTGAACAATTCTCGTTAATTGAGAAACTAAATCAACGAGAGCGTTACCCAATTAGCGTGCTGTGTAACGTATTCAATGTGCATCGTAGCAGCTATAAATATTGGGCTATACGGGATACAACGCCGACGCCAGAGCAAATAAGGCTAGAAGCTGAAGTTAAAGCCATACATGCAATGAGCGGCGGCTCAGCTGGGGCGCGGACAATCGCGGCAATAGCAACGAACAATGATTTTGAATTGAGTCGTTATCGTGCTGCTAAGCTAATGGTTAAATTAAAGCTTGAAAGCTGCCAAGTACCTCAACATTCATATAAACGCGGTGGTAATGAGCACCTTGAAATTCCAAATCTGCTTGATAGACAATTTGATGTTGTTGAGCCAGATACCGTGTGGTGCGGTGATGTGACGTATATTTGGACAGGCAATCGCTGGGCCTATTTAGCGGTCGTTGTTGATTTGTTTGCACGTAAAGTCGTTGGTTGGGCAATGTCGTTGTCGCCAGATACTAACTTAACGCTAAAAGCGCTTGAACTCGCGTATGAAAGCAGAGGTAAGCCAAGTGGACTGATGTTTCATTCAGACCAAGGTAGTCATTATACAAGTTTAAAATATCGTCAACGTTTATGGCGCTATAAAATTACACAAAGTATGAGCAGGCGCGGAAATTGTTGGGATAATGCGCCAATGGAGCGATTTTTTAGAAGCTTTAAAACGGAGTGGATGCCAAAGGTTGGATACGAAAACTTTAAAGATGCTAAATATAGTGTGAGTGATTATATCAACGGGTATTACAACAACGTTAGGCCACATCATTATAATGCCGGTTTAGCGCCAAATGAATCTGAGGTTAGATACCAAGATTCTAAAGCTGTGGCCAAATTTTATTGACCACTACACCTCACATTACTATACCGGTTTCGATAATATTTGTAGGTTGTTAGATTATAATCCTAGGATGCTTGTTGGAGTTATGAGTATTTTTTCTTCAATAGCAAAATCAGAGGGACAAATTAAAGTTCATCGTCAATTAAAATGTATTGATGATTACTATCAATCATTTAAAGCTTTACTTAATACCATAGCTGTAGAATCCAATGAAAGTAGTCTGAATTCTCTATACGATGTCATAACTAAAATTGCGAGTTATTTTGAACAACAAATACACGGTGAAATATTCTCACCAGATCCTAAAGGTACAATAACGTTTAGAGATGATTATAATAGAAATTATTTAGAAGCAGTCGGCTTAGCTTTAAATGCTGGTGCGCTTGTGATTGAAAAGAATGATACTGACTCTTTTCATGATACAGATGGGTTGTATAGTTCTAGATGCAGATTATCGTATATCTTTTCACCTAAATTTAAGCTATTGACTAATGTGCAGCCATCAATCGACCTTGTGGAAATTTTAAATCAGCGCAAAATTAGGATTCTAGATATGTTTGGTGGACAAGGAGAGTTTAAGCTATGAAATTAGATAATCAAGCATATACAAGTAGTTTTGACCTATCGGTTTTTGGTTTAGGATATGAAAGTCGATCCACAACAGCGTATGTAAAATATAAAAACTTATCTGAAAGAAATATTGTTTTTGGATATAACTCAAATAAAACGGTATTAAATTATTCTAAAAATAAGAAAGTATTCCAAGATGCTGAAATTTTAGAGATGGAATGTGCACAAATATCAGATTATTTAGTTCCCGTAGTGGATAAACTAAATAATGATTTTGAAGAGCCTAAAATCTTAATTGATATTACGGCTATGACAAGACATAGACTCGCTGTGGTACTATTTTACTTTATGAGTAACTTAAAGAAAAAATCAAAAGTTACTATTTGTTATAACAGCTCAAAATATGTTGCTCCCCCAAGTGATCTGCAACCTGTAAGAAAGGTAGGAGCGCTTATTCCTCAGCTGAGTGGTAATCTTGGAGATTTGTCGAGTACTACAGCTGTTATCTTCGGTTTGGGTTATGAAAAGTTAAAGGCTTTAGGTGTTTATAACTACTTAGATCCGGAGTGAATCGCCCCGAGTTCATCGGAGACCAGTTTGTTTAAGTCAGGCCACTTTACCTGACTCGTTTAAATTATCATAGTAGTCTGTTTCATATTGAGCTGGTGAAATATACCCAATTGAAGATAATAAGCGTTGATTATTAAACCAATTGACCCACTCTAACGTTGCGTATTCAACAGCATCAACATTCTTCCACGGGCCATTTCTGCGAATAATCTCTGTTTTAAATAATCCATTTATTGTTTCAGCCAATGCATTGTCATAAGAGTCACCCACACTGCCTACAGACGCTTGAATTCCAGCTTCAGCAAGTCGCTCAGTGTATCGTATAGACAAATATTGGCTGCCTCTGTCGCTGTGGTGAATTAACCCTTCGGGGTTGCCACGATGCCAAATAGCTTGCTCTAACGCATCAAGAATAAGCTCTGTGTGCATTGTCGTTGATACACGCCAACCTACAATGTATCGTGAAAAAACATCTATCACGAAAGCGACATAAACAAACCCACTCCATGTGGCAA
>NZ_AUTH01000016.1:0-12578 GCF_000497975.1 Pseudoalteromonas sp. TB41
TTCAAATACGATGCAAATAAAGATATTTACTTATGCCCCGCTGGTAATGAACTTCAAAATCGAATGCAGGTATTTGAGCAAGGTAAATACCTTGATGTTTACTTCAATCACATTGCTTGTCGAGATTGTAAAATAAGAAGTCAGTGCACTAACTCTAAAAAAGACCCTAGGCGAATAAGGCGGTGGGTGCATGAGATTCTGACAGAAGAAATGCTTCAAAAGCTAAAGAATGAACCTGAATTGATGCTTCATCGCAAGCAAACTGTTGAGCACCCCTTTGGCACAATTAAACTCTGGATGGGAGCTACCCACTTACTAACACGAGGTTTAAAAAGCGTGAGTACAGAAATAAGTCTTCATGTTCTGGCTTACAACTTCAGAAGAATGCTCACAATTATGGGAGTTAATGGTCTAAGTAAAGCGATTAGAGTAGCGTTGCTATAGCAGTTTCGCTCGCGCGGAGAAAATTGCAATACTGAGAAAAAATCGATCGCAACCATCCTAGATGGTTTTAAACTAAGAACATACCCAAGACAATTTATTAAAAATTAGTTTTTACACAGTCTGTGCCGTTCGGATAAAAAGTGAATTTGAAAGCCTGTTGGGTGGCGCCTTCGGCTTAACCAACCTACCTTTTAATGTAGGTTGGACAAGTGGCGGAGCCTCGCCATCCGACAAAAATAATGAATTTACCAGAAACAGCCCAATTTACCCGTTAGCGATATAAATAACTGCTTTATACTGAAAGTTAAACCACTCTATACCGACTATTGACTGAGTGCTATTTGAGGACATTGATAATGCCCTGCTTAGGAGTGAGCAACGCAATACAGATCCCGCCGCGTACTACCTTAATCACTAAATTCAACGCATAGTAAAAACGCCACGCGTTGCGAACCCTTCTTGAGCAGTTTGTTATATGCCTTTAATCCCATACTCTCGTTGCATTGCATCATGAGTCATAACAATACATTCTTGATCTCTAAATCCTTCTTTGTAACTAATCACGAAGAATTTTTCTTGTGTAAACCAGTCTTGGACATGCCCTGCCTGAGATGGATAATGCTCAATAAATTTGACGTTTTCAAAAGCTAAACTATGTTGTTCAGATTCGTTGTAATACTCAATAATATGATTTTTTGCATCATTCAAACTCGGACCGATTTTGGGCCCCAACCACATCAAAGCCGATAATTCATCATTTATATTACCTGCTGTATTCATTCCATTCGATAAACTTTGTTGTAGCTTTGATAAAACACCCATTAAGTCGAAGGATGTAATTTTCTTGATAACGTCTTGCTCTTCAGATTTTATTGAAGCTAGAATATCTTGAGACATAAAATAACTGTATATACCTTCCGAAGCATTAACAACCGAAATACCATTCCAGCCTACCTGCTGCGAAGCCATTAAAATTGGTGGTTTCTTAAATGCTGGATCTGTCCATAACCTAAGCCTAAATATGAGTTCTTGAGGACTTTTATATTGGTTTATAGAATCGTATCTTAATTTCACTTATTACTCCCTTTGTAGTGACTCTGTATAGTTAATTAGTATATAACGCCCTCATAAGCTGCGGAACGTGTTGGACGCTTTTTTGCGTCATTTTCTTTCTAAGCAAAAAATCGCACGATGTGTGACGTCAGATTTAATGCGTTTGTTATATCGCTAGTCTTCTGTGTGAATATGCTGAACAGATTTTTGATAGTTTGTTACCGCAACATCAAGTTCGTTAATATCAGCCCAAGCAATGGCACCACTTGGTAGCTTAACGCCGTCCTTTTCCAAAATCGCATCTAGCAACTGCTTAATTTTGGAATACATATCTGGATCTGTTTTGATATTATTAATACAGTTTTCAGGTTTATCATTTGCAACTGTTTCTGAAAAGTAAGCCTCTTCAAAGTTAACTATTGATGCTACCACTTTTGATTCAGGTTGCATCTGAGCTTGTATTTTCCCATTATTTGTCCACGCTGGATTATTCATTTCAAACACATCGTATGCAATGCAACCATCTTTGCTTTTCTCTTTATTTCTTCGTTTCGACATACATTTTTGTGTATCTGTATCATGTAAAACGAAGTACTGACCTTTAAAGTGATTTAACACTTTCATCATTGACGCTACAGTTACTTTACCTCTAGCTCTTACAATATTAAGATCATGATATTCAAAATTATCATTAGAGGTTTCTTTATCTTTAATGTAACCAAATGCTGAATATTCAGTATCACCTTCAACAACTAGGACTCTCCCCCCAAAGAAAGCTTGCGAAATATGAGAGTCAAATAAATTTGTTAACTTCAAATTTTCTTTGTCGTCATCATCTAAACTCGCATCTTCTGGTCTATATAGAGTGGTTGTTTTTATGTTTCGGTGCTCATTTTTCTCAACCCTAATGACCGTTGTATGGTCTTTACTAAGATCAATAAAGTTTGGTGAATGTGTAGCTATCATTACTTGCCAATTATCACTTTCTGGTAACGAATACAGAACATCTCTGGCACTATCTATTGCAGTTGGGTGTAAGCTTACTTCTGGTTCATCCAACAATAATACGTGAGACGTATTATTTCCCAATTTTTCATGCTGAGATTTTGCCGACTTAGATGTTGTATTTTTAGCTTTAATGCCATTATCAGCTAAAAGTTTGAGAATAGTCCACAAAGCAGTTCTTCGACTTCCGCTTCCTTGTTTATTCAGAGGAAATTTTTCGCCACCTATCGCCCCCATTTGAACGTCGAACTCATCTCCTAGCAAATCCACTTTGATAGTAGAATTGCTCTCAGGAGCTAGAATTGATAATTCATGGTTTGGAAATATTTTTCCGATTATTTCGTTTGCAGTTGCCTCTAAATTTTGAACACTTTGATTTTGAGTTACCTTTGTATCTTTTCGTAGCTTGTCCAAAGAATCTAATACCTTTTCATAAACAGTCTTTTCATCAGCATCATTTTCTTTGTACTGTTTAATTCCTTCATCTAGTAAACTTTTCAAAAGTGATTTAATTGCTCTCGCTTGAATTTCTGGGTCATCAAATGTGCTTACCCTATGAGGTTTCGGTCTTTTAGATTTAGCCTTGTTATTCATACCCCAAGGCATAGTTTCATCATCACCTTTTTGAGCATAGCGGCCTAAGTTCACATTAAACCCTACACGTACGGGCTCAACATTGATTCCATTCCAAGTCCATTTTTCTCTTACAAGTAACATCCCATCATCTTGTTCCAAGCACCACTCATCACCAGGTTTCGTTTCATCAGTTGCTAAAGAATAAACCTCAACTTCCGGAAAAGATTCAGGTGTAACTTGTTTATTGTGGAAATCATCTTGTTCTAATTTCAAGCAATCTGTAACGACTTCAAAAGCTCTCAAAATAGTACTTTTACCAGCATTATTAGCACCAACTAAAACAACTATCTTATCAATATCTACAGTTACTTCATTAGCTCCTATACAACCAAAGTTTTTGATTATTAATTTCTTGATTTTTGGAATCATCTTAAATCCTTTTGAGTAACATTTTCTAAATTAACTTAATTAGAAAAAATATTATCGAGATCTTCGTCAATATAAACACCCGTTAATCCATTATCTTCTACAGCAGATTTAAACTTATCTGTACAATACAAACGAGAACCACCTGTAAATTTACTCTTAAAAACAGGCTTATTTTTTACATCATCATTTATGAAAGCAATCTTGATATAATCTAAAGGATAACCATCTAAATATTCGCGTTCACATTTTCCTTCATCTTCTAGTCCAAATGTACGCAAGTTAAAGATTACAATAGGTTCACCATCAGCTTTTGTTTCAATAAACTCACCTAAAGGCGCTAATAAATCTTTTAAAGCTTCATAAGCATTCATCCGAAGAGCGATAAACCCATCCATGATACTTATATCGTAGTTATCTTTTAGATAACCAGGTAAAAAAGACAACTCATAACCTTCAGGCCAATACTCTAATAAAGAGTCATTATTCATATGGATATCAAGTAGAAACATGCAAGCATCTTGATTAGATGGCAATATTGGTTGTATTTTTTCAGCGAATGAAAGTATGTCCCACTCAACCATGTCGTAAGAATTAGTAACAGGCTTTAACGAGAACAACTTCATGATTTACCATCCCAATTAGCATTTTTACGCATCATTACGCTGGCTGGCATCATATGATTTTTAATTTTTATTTTCACGCCTCGTAATGCATTTATGAAATCGAGCTTATTTACTTTGGTTCTTAAACTAGTAGACACCCAAACTTCATAATTATGGCGATGCAGCCTTCTGTGAGAAACAGTGTCAGGCGTAGCCCAATCATCTGACTTATTTTTTTCAAAGTTTCTTAGCCATACCCCATTCGTTGGATCATTAATACCAATACCAAACGAATGCATTCTTAAACGCGCAGCATATGTAAGGCGTTGTCTATAACGCCCCTTACCACAAACAATATGATGTGCTTCATGATATGAAGTCGGTTTTGGCTCGCCTGCCGCTCGTAAAAACTTAGCAAGTTTTTCAGTAGGATGATGTTCTTCTTCTGCTAGCTCCTTAACAGAACTCCCTTCACTTTCTGCGCGGTAAGACTCTAAGCTTTGCTGCGCGATAAGCAAGTGCTCTAAACGCTTACGTTCTTTTTGTAAGTGGTCGTAATCTCTTTGTAGCTTTTCCTTAGATGCAGCAGATTTACGGCGCTTATCGTCGTAGTGTTTTTTGGCTAGTAATTCATAATTATAAATAGCCATTTCTAAAGGGCTGGGGTTACTTGGTCGATCTGGCATTGGGTAGCGCTGTAGTTGAATCATCCTTAAATCCTTAAAATTTCCTTTTATTAGCGCGTAAAATAGCAAATAGACTATTGAGGTGCAATTATAAACGTTACACACCTAATAGTTGCGATCATTTTATTGCTTACAATGAATTACATAGCGGTCAAATTTCCTCTTCATACAACACAATTTTTGACTGACTGGTTATCTGTGTGTTGCATCGAATGGTTGAACTCACAGCTCATAGCCGAACTTCGCAAATTTTTAGAATTAAGTTATGGTTAGATAACATCATCTTTTATATTTTGGGAGTTTAATATGGCTAAAACAATAAAAACCAGCAACACCATAGATGAATCGGCGAATTTCGATTGCGACAATGTAAAAGCTGCATTAAATGGTCGGCTTTCGATAGATGATCTTAGCGCCGCTGAACAAGCTGTATTTATGGATGATTTTGATGAAGCTATAAACTCTAATTTAGAACAGGATTTTTCTAAGCATTTTGAAAAACTGAGCGGTAACGAAAAATTTTATGGCTTAGATGGTAAGGATAAAATTATCTGTGAAACAAAAAATAGCTCAAGTATGAATAAACACTGATAGCTCATACCTTAATCGAATTCAAATAAAAAGACCCCAGCGTTTGCTGGGGTCTTTTTATTTAGCCTCTGCCTTTTCGGCAGTTAAAAGTCACAAGTTGTGGTTGTTTACTTCCTGGCCTAATTTCAGCTGCCTATTCGGCAGAAGATACACGTGTAGGAACTACACGACTATTTTCTAAATTTCCAGCTACCTACTCGGCAGTTCACAATTCCAATTCCCCTCTACTTTCTTGCACTCAATTTCCAGCTACCTATTCGGCAGTTCACTATAAAAATAGTTTAAATTTCTATAAATACCAAACTGTTAAGTGACTTTTATATGATTCACCCTTACTTCTAACTAGTAGCATAACTTATTGGAATTATTATTACTGTTCTGTAACTAATTTTATTGGATATTCAAAGAGGGAACCGTGCCTTGAAATGTTTGATTTGTAGCAAAGCCATAATTGTTAAAGTGATTATTTATGGGTTCAGCTTTCTCAATTTTTTGTATATGAAGTATAAAATTTTCCCCGTTGCCTTTGCTTGATACGGGTATTGAATGAAAGTGGCCTATGTCTTTTGCCTCAAATTTATATTCAGGATTATAAACCTCACCTCTGGCTTCAGCTCTTTTTTTAGCGCGTTTTAACCGCCTTTGCTTTTCGCCAACAAAAGCTTTAGCTACTGATTGGTTGCGAATAAACATAACCTCATTTTGCTCTGTTGGTACTTCGAGTATTTTTGATAAGCCAAATAACTTATCATGAGCCATCATCTCAAAATAGCTTTGTTGAGATAGATTCATTAATTGCTTTTTATCTGTCGATACAAACGCTACTTCATTACCTATTGTTTGCTCATTCCATTTAGGAAAACACACACCTATATTACTAATTTCACGCGAACTCATAAACCCATGCAAAATGCCAATACAACGCCCAGCCAGAAGGCTTACATCACAATTTTTGGGTAAATAAGTAATGGTAAAATAATAGCGCTTCAACCTTTGCTCCTTTGGAATAAGCCACCTTTAATCAACACTGCCGCAATAAAATGAACCGCGTTTGATTGTTCACTTTGCTCTAAACCATGCTTTTCCATGTGCTTAATATGCAAAGCAATACGCGGGAGTAATGAATAAAAGTCTGAATGGGTCTTAGGTGTTCTGTGTGCAACTAATATTTGCTTATCTGCACCATACTCATGGGTGCGCAAAGGTTTGTAGCCTCCCTCATACCAATCATCAATAGTTTGAATAGCAGCCCCTACTTTTTGTGAGTTTAAACTTGCTGCTTTTTTATCGCCTACTTGAGTGTATGTAAGTTGTTTAGATGACATGCCCTGTTCAACAGTATCTACAAACTTTTGACTTGGGTGAACCTCCTGGCTAAATGCATTTTTAATTTTTGCTGTTATATCTAAATAACAGTAGCTTTGAGGGTTACTAAGCCCTTCTTGAATAGCTTCTGATAATGTTATTAGCGCTGTTTGATTATTTTGCCAATTGCCCTGCCACTTTAGCTTTTGTATACCTTCAACAACAATCGGGGCTGCATGTTCAGTAAGTACTTCTATATCAACATTCGGTGATTGACGGTTACGCCAAAGCCAGTTTCCCATCAGTATGTTTTTTGCGTAACGGGTAGCAACTTCATTAAGGCCATTGTGCTTTTTATAGGTTTCAAAAAAACGTTTTAACCAATAAATAACTTTAGGATCATCACAAACATGAGGCTCAATACTATTGGCCTCAACCCTGAGTGAAAAACGACAAAATAGCTCTTTTACTGTTGGAGGCACGTAGCACACATCAATTGTTTGAGGGTTTCCAAAAGCAAGATCTTGTGGCGCTAAATTTTTAGCCACATTTTGCTTTTGATACGCATCGCCAAATCCTGATTTTTGCCCAACTAGTTTATTTTGTTCTATTTGTAGCGGTTCAAAATCAGACTCTGGTGTTTTATAAAAAAACACTGCTTTGCTGGGTGAAAGCGAACGCGAGTAACTTAAGTGCCGAGGTAATTGCATTATTCATACTCAAACTTAGACTTTTTCATAAGCATAGACTCTTTTTGAACATCCATAACCCAAAATGCGTCATGAAAGAACTGCTTAGCCCCTGCATACTTAACTGACGTATTGCTAACACACTCTAACAATCCAATTACGGGCTCAGCGTAACAATGATATTCATGTAATGCTGTATCTCGCTTTACGGGTTCTTCAAGCGCAGCAAACCCAATTGCAGCGGGTCTTAGATTAAAGTTACCGTTAAGCGCATCTATCAATTGTTCCAAACTTTTAACTACTTTTTTTGAAGGGTACAACCAACTGCCATTTAACGCTTTTGCCTTTATATTTTTAAACAGCTCACTCGGTTTAGTATGTACATGACACCAGTCTATATTTTGATACAACGAAGGTGGATGCATAGTCCCGCCTGCAAATGAAGATGGTAGTGCAGGCTTTATAAACTGACTATTTAACTTATCTAACAACTCAGTATTTGGTACGAAAAGCCTAAACACTAAATCGAGTGTTATGTCACATTTAGGTTTATCGATAATTCCTGATCTTATTACATGACTACGGCCAGCAACTTGTTTTAACTTACTTGGTTCAGGTAATGGTTTATCCGTATGTAGTTGATAGTTTTCAATGTAAATGGCACTGCCAATACACTTAATTGAAGGGTCTATAAAGTTTTTTAGCTTACGCTCAAAGTTATGAGCAAGCCCATTTAAAGCAGTAAGTGACGGCATACCTTGAATATACGGGTTAGCCATTGCCTCGGCATCAAACACTCGCATATCTTGGCAATGTACATACACTATTTGCTCATCATTTAATGTTTCTTCAGTTGCACACTGAGTAAACACATAGTTTAACTGCGTTTTAAACAGCCCCATTAAATTAGGGTGATATGCAAAGCGTTTGAGCTTACTTAAATTACCAAGGCTTTCATTTAGTATGTTACTAAATTGGCTAATACAGTTAGTAATACTCTGATCTAAGTAATGCTTTGCCCAATCAGGGTAAGATTGCTCTTGCGCGTTATTTTTAGCTTCAAGAATGTTATCAAGCCATAACTGCAAACTAACACGGACTTGCCTAATAGCCGCTACTCGCGCTAATCGTTTTTGCCTCAATGTATTAAACTGCTTAATGTCTACCAATACCAAAAGCGCCTGTTGAAATTGACTACTTAATAGCGCACGAACTTTAAATGCTTTCTCAATATCATTATTGGCTACTTTAGAGCGGTTAATAGCCTTAGAATATGTTTTAGGGAAGTAGCGCAACACTCTTAAATTACCACCTACTGAGCTTGCTAAGTCGCCAACATTGGCAGGTCTTGAGTGCTCAACTAAACCAGAGTTTAATTTACGCTCTGTTGTTAATTGCTGAATTTTAGCTAGCATTACGTGGCTTACTACAGGCGTAACCGCAAGGTAGCTTTGCAGGTATGGCATTTGTAATTGTAGTGAAAAAGAGCTCACTTCTAATGGGAGCTCTGCTACTGGCAATTGCTGTTTTATTTTACCAGCTATGTCTAAAACCGCCTTTTTAGAAAACCCGTATGCTCTTATTAAATTAATCCAAACAGGCTCCTCAGTTATTAGTAACTTTGCTAAACAAGTTACTCCACCTTGCCAATTAAAAGAGGTTAAAAATAGCTTTGCATGATTAATTTCAGCACTGTTGTGCGACCATCCAAAACTCAAAGGTAATGACCGACTGCAAATACCCGCAATATCTTCACTTACGACCTTACTAATTAAACGCTGATGGCTTACTCGTATATCAGGGTATTTTAAATTATGAGTATGAAACCATTTTACTTCGTTAATGCACTTACTCAATAACACTTCATCGCGTAATACACTTTTAGCAGTTCTTACACTTGTTAAATCATCAATCTCACTTCGCTTATAAACTAGGTTAATGAGCACAGTCAGCGCTTGTTCCTCAAAACCATCTACCGCAACATGAGGCATGTATGGAGCAAACAACTTTCTAAGTGTTGTGGTTTTTTCTTTTAGTGATTCAATTGCAAGTGCATCTTGTAAGTTCATAAGTTACCACGGCGCTATAAATTGTTTTTTTGTTTGAGGCTTTTCAGCTGCGAATGCTTGCTGTAGTTCAATTACTTGGCGTAAATAAAAAACATGGCTATCAGCTCTGAGCTGTTCGTGCTTTTTTTGTGGGTAAGCGCAGTTTAAAAAGCCTTCTTGATGAAGCCTGTAAACTTGCTCTGTAGTGGTATTTAATAATACTGCGGTATCAAAAGTACAAAGCAGTAAGTCAGCAATATTTGGATGTTTAGCTTTAGGGTTACTATCAACTAATTCGACAAAATAATTAATAATCTCATCAAGAACTTTGTTTTTACGGTTACTTGTTGCAGCTATCTGAGCATCACGGATCACATTGCCATACACAGAGTTGAACTTAGTTTTATTAAAAGGGTTAAGTTGCTTAAGCCGCGCATTGTTTGTGAGTAAATCTAATTCAGTGGTAAGGCTTTCAGGCCAAGTACTAAAGTAATCAACAAAAGTACGGTTAAAGTCAGCATCACTTACATCAAGTTGTTTAACCTTTGCATATTCCGGAGCATCGTGAACAGTGATTCCGGCCCATCGTGAACACCCGTTCTGGTTTTAGCGTGAACGCTCATTCCGGTTTTATCGTGAACACTTTTGACTGATTTTCCGGAATCGGTGTTCACACCAAACCAGTACAATTTCAACGCATTGATTATTAATTACTTTGTTAAGCTATTTCCTTTTTGTATTACTGAGGAAGGGATATGGCGACTAAGAGGATCACAATGCGTAAAATTCGAGAAGTGTTGAGGCTACATTTTGCTGCCCAACTCAGTGTCAGAAAAATAAGTGCCAGCACTAAGATCAGTGTCGGTGGTATTCAAAAACTACTCACTAAAGCCAGAGCTTTATCGTTAAGTTGGCCACTGCCCGACGAGCTTGATGATTCTGTGCTTGCTAGTCAGTTCTATCCTCGCGCCGACACTCGGCCATCCCAGCGATTTGAAGTGCCAGATTGGCCAGCCATTCGAAAAGAATTAACGGGCAAAGGCGTCACCAAGAACTTACTCTGGGAAGAATATACTCAGCAATATCCGAATCGTTGTTACAGCTATTCTCAGTTCTGCGATCGCTATATGACCTGGCTTAAAAAGCAAAAACGTTCGATGCGACAAGTGCATAAAGCAGGAGAAAAACTCTTTGTCGATTATGCGGGTCAAACGATGCCCATTGTTTGTAATGCGACGGGTGAAGTGAAGTTCGCCCAGATATTCGTGGCGGTGATGGGCGCATCAAATTATACATTTTGTGAAGCAACCTGGAGCCAAAGTCTACCCGACTGGATCGGCAGTCACGTGCGAGCATTTGAATTTATCGGCGGTATACCTGACATGGTTATCCCCGATAATTTACGCAGTGGTGTCAGTAAAGCGTGTCGCTACGACCCTGATGTTAACCCGAGTTATCAGCAATTGGCCGCGCATTATGGCACCGTGATTGTGCCTGCTCGTCCCAGAAAACCACAAGATAAAGCCAAGGCCGAAGTGGGCGTGCAAATCATTGAACGCTGGATACTCGCCAAGTTACGACACCAAACCTTTTTCTCATTAGCTGAGCTAAACCATTGCATCAAAGCCTTACTGCTTGAGGTCAATAATAAGCCCTTTAAGCAACTGAGTGGGACACGACAATCATGGTTCGAGTCAATCGACAAACCCGCCCTCGCGCCCATGCCCAAACTAGCTTATCAATTCACGGATATTAAACACGTCAAAGTGAATATTGATTATCACGTTCAGTATGATAACCATCTTTACTCGGTACCCCATCACTTGGTGGGTGAAAAGCTTGAACTTCATGCCAAAGACAACTTGATTGAGGCTTATTTCAAGCATAAACGCATCACCAGTCACCCGAGAAAATATCATCCGGGCATGACCACCACATCCGAGCACATGCCTGTAAAGCATGAGAAGCATCATAAATGGTCACCAGGGCGTTTAATGAATTGGGCGAAAGATATTGGAGATGACGTTTTGCTCTGGGTGAAAGCACAATTGGCACAGAAACAACATGAAGAACAAGCGTATCGTGTGTGCTTAGGCTTACTCAACCTATCAAGAAGCTATCCCGCCGATCGGCTCAATAACGCCTGTGCGATAGCCAATCAATACAGTTTATATCGGTTAAAACATATCAAAGACATACTCAGTAGCAACCAAGATAAATTGCCGCGAACGCAAGAAGAGCCGTCGACGTTATTGCCACAATCCCATGAAAATATCCGTGGTCCTAAAAGCTTCCATTAAGGTAAGGAAATTCTATGTTAGAACAAACGATAACTCAGCTTCGTCAACTCAAACTCAGTGGTATGGCCAACGCCTTAGTGAGCCAAATGGAACAACCAAGTACTTATGAAGGGTTGTCCTTCGATGAGCGACTACAACTGCTAGCAGACAGTGAAGCCCAAGACCGAGAGAGCCGAAAACAACAACGCTTACTTAAAGCGGCAAAACTTAAATTAGCCGCTAACGCCAGAGACATAGATTATCATCACCCGCGAGGTCTCAATCAATCGATGATGGCATCGCTACTGCAATGTGATTGGCTGAATAAATCACAAAACTTACTGATCACAGGCCCTTGCGGTAGCGGTAAAACCTATATCACTTGTGCGCTTGCGCATACAGGATGCATGAAAGGCTACAGCGTTAAATATTACCGACTCTCAAGGTTGATGCTTGCGCTGACACAAGCCAAAGCAGATGGCACTTACAGTCGAATGTTACAGTCACTCGCTAAGATCGACTTACTCGTTTTAGATGATTGGGGGCTTGAGCCACTTAAAGCGGCACAACGAAATGACTTAATGGAGATCATGGATGATAGGCACGGCAGTTCATCAACCGCCATCATCAGTCAATTACCCACCGAAGAATGGCATCAATCCATCGGCGATAATACCTTAGCCGATGCCATTTTAGATCGACTAATGCACAATGCTCATCGGATAAAATTAAAGGGGGAGTCTATGAGAAAAATTCAATCTAAAATTGACCATCGTGAACACTTAGGTTAAAAATGTCATGAACCCAATGCGTGGAATTTAAGTGTTCACGATAAAACCGGAATCGGTGTTCACCATCACCGGAATACGCA